>JBGTFN010000339.1:0-10086 GCA_041747275.1 Gemmatimonadaceae bacterium
TCGATCCATGCTCGCCTGAAAACGCGAGACACGGCCGTGCAGCCACGCCAGGCGATCAGATTTGTCGCGCCACACCGCAGCGCGCTCGAACTGCAGCGCGGCAGCGGCTTCGTGCATGCGACGTCGCGCCAGTTCGAGCGGCGTGTCGTCGCGTGCATCAAGGAACTCGCGCACGGCGTGAACACCACGTGCATACTCGGAGGAATGTCCGCCACCGATGCACGGTCCAGGACAACTTCCCAGCTCGGCGCGCAGGCAGCCTGGCGTTCGCGTTCGCCTGGCCGCTGCACGGAGCGTCTGGTCGCTGAACCAGAGAGTACGGGGAGGCATGGCACCCTGTCCGTCGTCCACGTTGCAATCACGAACACCGGTGAGCTCGGCGAGCGCGCGCACCGCATCGCGAACATCGCTCACTCGACGGAACGGACCCCACAATCCTGCCGCGCGGGCGTCATCGGTGCGACGGATCACGCGCAGGCCGGGTACGGGTCCATCCGTAAGTGCGATGTATGCGCGCGGCCACTCGTCGCTGACCATCGCGCTGTTGAAGTGCGGACGATGCAGCTTGATGAGGCGAAGTTCAGTAAGCAGCGCGCCGAACTCATTCGGGGCGTACTCCCAGTCGACGGCGTGTGCGTGACGCAGGATGCGCGCGGATTTGTTGCGACGTCCCTTGGCACGGAAGTAGGACAGCAGGCGCGTGCGCAATGCGCGGGACTTGCCCACGTAGATCACACGACCGCCGTCGGCGAGCATGCGGTACGTGCCTGGCCGATTTTCGCACAGCAGTTTCACACGCGCGAGCATCGCGGCTCGCACAGCCTTGTCGGCCCGGCCAGCCCTGTTGATCATGTGTGCTGCCGCAGGTATTCCGCTCCCCAGTGCCGCAACACGTCGATGCACGGCAGCACGGTCTCGCCAAGCGGCGTGAGCGCGTATTCCACATGCGGTGGGACGACCGGAAAAACGGTGCGCGTGACGAGGCCCGCACGCTCGAGTTCACGCAGCTGCTGCGTCAGCATCTTGTGGTTCACCTTCACGAGGTCACGGCGCAGTTCGTTGTAGCGCCATGCGCGGTCACGCAGTCGCCAGAGAATCGGCATCTTCCACTTGCCGCCAACCAGGTGAAGCGTGAGCTCTACCGGGTTGTTGAAGGTCTGGTCGTCGAACTCGAAAGCCGGCATCTGACACTTTCAGAAAGGGAAGTATCACCCGAAAAAGTGCATACTACCCGCCTTCATGTCCAGCGGATAGCGTCTGGTGGTCTCTTCACCTGATCTCACCGGAGCTGTCATGAGCGCAAACATCAACGTGGCGCACGCCAGGCGGCAGAAGCGTGTGCTGCTGGTCGCAGCCAACCCGTCCGTCTCGTCAATCACGGGTTGGCCCGTGGGATTCTGGTGGTCCGAAGTCACGCACCCGTACTGGACATTCAGCGAAGCCGGCTATGCTGTGGATATTGCGAGCCCTGACGGTGGTGCACTGGTTGCTGATTCCTACTCCGATCCGGAAGATGCCAGCGGCTACTCGGCGCACGACATCCTGTCCCTGGGCTTCAAGCACTCGGCAACACATGCCGCATTGCTCGAGGATACGCCATCCCTCGCCGAGGTGGACGTCCTGGGCTACGACGCCATCTTCGTGAGTGGCGGACAGTCCCCCATGTTCACGTTTGCCGGAAACGAGCCACTGCAGGCGCTCGTGGCCGCGTTTTACGATGCAGGGAAGGTCACCGCGCTGGTTTGTCATGGCACGTGCGTGTTGCTCGAGGCGCGCGACGCGAGCGGGGAACTGCTGGTGAAGGGGCGCACGTGGACAGGTTTTGCGAACAGCGAGGAAGACTTTGCCGACGAGATCGTTGGCAAGCGGCTGCAACCGTTCCGCATCGAGGAGAAGGCACGTTCGCTGCCGGATACCAACTTCGTGGTGGACCAGCGGTTTCGTGAGTTTGCGGTGCGCGACGGCTTGCTCGTGACAGGACAGCAACAGTACTCCGGGGCGGCGGCGGCGCGTCTCGTGATCGAAGCCCTCGGACGATAGGAGCAGCGATGGCGAACAGCACAGGTACGATGGCGATCATCGGTGACGGCAACGTGGGACGTGCGCTTGCCACGCGCATGCTCGCGTGTGATATCGCGGTGCGCTTTGGCGTGCGGTCACCCGGTGAGACGCACGATGATGTCGCGCTGACGCAGGTTCCGCGCCTGTCGATCGCAGACACAGTGCGCGACGCGGAGATCGTGTGGCTGACCGTGCCCGCGGAGGCGGCGGTGCAGGCGCTGGCACAGGCGCCGCTACGCGATGGACAGATCATCGTGGACTGCACGAACCCCGTAAAGTGGGAGAACGGGCCCGTGCTTGCCCCGCCGCCAGAAGGATCGGTGGCGCAGCAATTGGCGGCAGCGTACCCGCGGGCGCGTGTGCTCAAGAGCTTCAATCACTTTGGGGCGGAGATACATGTCGATCCAGTGCTCGCGCGCGTCCCCGCCGATGTCTATGTCGCCGGCGACGACAGCGTCGCTCGTGCGCGCCTGATCGAGATCGCCAATACGATGGGGTTCACTGGCTGCGACGCAGGTTCGCTGAGAAACGCGGCGCTGCTCGAGAACCTCGCGGTGCTCTGGATTCATCTCGCGACCGTTGGCGGGCAGGGACGGCAGTTTGCATTTGTGCGCGAGCCGCGCGCGTAGCAACAGTGCTACGGGGTGTGCGACAAGTGCACAGAAGATGCAGGACTATTGATAATCGAAGTCGAGCCGCTTGCGGAATTCGCCGGCTTCGCGACGAATCTGCACCAGTTCCTGCTCGGGAATGCGATCGAGATTGCGCACCATCATGCCCATGCGCGGATGCTTCTCGAACCGGTCGCGGTGCCGAGCAAGAAAATCCCAGTAGAGCATGGTATACGGACACGCAGTGTCGCCGGTGCGCTTCGCAGGATCGTATCGGCAGGACGTACAGTAGTTGCCCATGCGCTGGATGTAGGCGCCGGTGCTCACGTACGGCTTGGACGCAATCGAGCCGCCATCACCATACGTGCCCATGCCCGCCACGTTCGGCAGCTCCACCCATTCGTACGCGTCGGTGAATGCCGCCCAATACCAGCGTGACAGCGCTTCGGGTCTTACGCCCAACAGCGTGGCGAAGTTGCACTGCACCATGAGTCGCGCGATGTGGTGCGTATGTCCGTGCTCGCGCACATGCCGGATCGAGTCGGCGAGGCAACGCATGTCGCACGCGTCGCGGGCCGTGCCGTCTTCCCCATACGCCTCGCCATCGGGGGCCCAGAACCAGCGCGGCAGTTCGTGTTCGGCACCCAACGCATTCACCGTGCGCAGGCCGGGCATGAGTTGCCAGTACATGCCGCGCATGTACTCCCGCCAGCCCAGAATCTGTCGGATGAAGCCTTCGGCACTCGCGATCGGCACGTCTCCGTTGCGATACGCACGTTCCGCTCTCTGAACGACTTCAAGCGGATGCAGCAGTCCTACGTTGATGATCGACGACAGACTTGAATGCAGCAGCTCATGCTCACCGTCTACCAGTGCATCCTCGTACGGACCGAACTCGGCCAGCCGCTCCGTCACGAATCGCTCGAGCCATGACTTCGCATCTCGGCGCGTGACCGGAAGCGCGAATGACGACGAGTTGCCCCACGCCCCGCGCCACTTGTCCACCCGTGTCATCTGTCCGCGCGTGGTGTCGTCAAGCTCAACGGCAAATGGTGACGGCACCGCACGATCCCTGGGCCACGCCTTCCGGTTCTCGACGTCGTAGTTCCAGCGTCCGCCTTCCGGCTTGCCGTTCGCGTCCATGAGCACGTTCCACTTGCGCCGCATGTCGCGGTAGAACCACTCCATGCGAAACTCCTTGCGTCCCTCCGCCCAGTTCGAGAACTCCTGACGCGTTGCAAGAAAGCCACGGTCAGGTCGCAACACGAGTTCGGCGCCGGAGTCTGCCAGCATTTCGGAAAGCTGCGCGTACTGCTCCTGCATGTCCCACTCGCGCGGCTCGGTGGCGACGATCCGCCGCGCACCAACCTCGGCCGCAACACGCGCCAGCCCCTCAGCATACGATGGAGCACGCTCGAATCGCACCCGATAGCCAGCGCGTGTCAGCGCTTCTGCAAAATGCCGCATCGCCGAGAGGACGAGAACGAGCTTCTGCCGGTGCCACGGCAACGACGCACCCTTGTCCACCGACTCGAGCAGCACGACCAGCACGTCTTCGCGTGGTGCCGAAGGAATGTTCGCCACCGACCGGGAGCACTCCCAGGGAGCCACGAAGGCAATAGTCGTGCGAGATCTCTTCGGCATGCCAGGAAACGACCCCGCTGCTCGTCGTCGTTCCCTCGAACCCCGTCTCACATCTTGCTGTCTGCCCGCTCCCACGCCAGTCTCCAGCAGCCAGGCGGTATCGCTCAGACTCTGCGATGGCCCTTCTCCCACCTGTTTCGTTTGCGCCTCCGCGCCCACTGCCTCTCTACAGATCGAAATCGCCGCCACCTTCCGTATGACGTCAAGCCGCGTTCCTTCACGACCTGCACCGCCGCGTCTGGCTCCAACGCGCCTGGCCTCTTCGCGGCTTGCTCCAACGCGCGCTGCCTCTTCGCGGCTTGCTGCAAGCCGCCTCGCCAGAACGCGCATTGCTGTGCCACTGTTGGCGGCTTGTGCTGCCTTCGCCGCCATCATCCCGGCGCGCGCGCAGACCGCCGTCCGATTCGCGCCTTCCATCCCCGACTCCACCTTCTGGCAACTCACGCAGGATCTCTCCGAACCCGCCGGTTGGTTTCGCAGCGAGAACTTCGTCTCCAACGAGGTGTTGTGGCAGCATGTCATTGCGCCGCTCCATCAAATCGTACCCACCGGACACGCGTATCTTGGCGTCGGGCCGGAGCAAAACTTCACCTATATCGCCGCGCTGCAGCCGTCCATTGCCTTTATCGTGGACATCCGGCGGCAGAACTTCGCGCTGCACCTGTTCTACAAGGCGCTCTTCGAACTCGCCGAGACGCGCGCTGATTTTCTCGGCATGCTGTTCGCGAGGCCACGCCCCATCGGGCTCGACACCACCATGAGCGCTGATCGGCTGCTCGATGCGTACGATGCCCTGTCGCCCGATTCAGCATACTTCGCGCGCACGTGGCAGCGCGTGATCACGCATCTCACACAAACCCGCGCCTTCGCGATTGCTCCGGAAGATCTCGCCTACATGCGTCGGGTGGACAGTTCGTTCTTCGTGGCCGGGCCGGCGATCAACTACTCGTTCGTGCTCGAGTACGGACAGACCACTTTCGGCTCACGCAACATGCCGTCGTTTTCCGATTTGTTGCGACAGGACGACGGCGTCGGGGCAAATCGCAGTTTTCTCGGCAGCGAGGCCGCGTATCGCGCGGTGCGGGAGATGCAGCAGCGCAACCTCATCGTGCCCGTCACGGGGGATTTCGCGGGTCCGCGTGCGTTGCAGGCGGTGGGCGGGTGGTTGCGCGCGCATGACATCACCGTTGGCGCATTCTATCTGTCCAACGTGGAGCAGTACCTGTTTCAGGACAACGACACGTGGCCGCGCTTCTACGCGAATGTGTCCACGCTGCCGCTCGATACCACGAGTACGTTCATTCGCTCCGTCACCAACCGATGGGGACGAGGCAGCGGGCCCGGACCGCTCATGTCGCAGCTACTTGGCCCCATGCAGGCCACCATCGAGGCGTTTCGCACGGGACGTGTGCAGTGGTACGGGGACGTCATTCAGCTCACTCGGCCTGAATGAACGGACGGCACACGTGCTCACGCGGTACGAGAGTCCTCGCGCCAGACGCGACAGCGGCCCGCCGCTGCCTCACACGCGAAACGTATCCGGACGCCAGTTGCGAACACTCTGCTTGATGGATTTCGCGCTTGCGTGCTTTCCGTCGAGCACGTCACGCACCAGCGACTCCAGTTCCGCGTCACTCGCAAACCGCAGCGCGACAAGCTGGCGCGGCGTGAGTTCGTGGATGCGTGCCACCAGATCGGCTGGCAGGCGCTTCTCGAGACGCAGCCTCTCCTCGAGCCGGATGATGCGATCCTGTGCCTTGAGAGGGAACAGGCGCGTGTACGCATACACACCAAACAGCGCGCCGGCGCCGACAAACGCGTACAGGCTGTCTGCGTCACGCTGCGCAAACAGTCGTGTCAGGCTCCACACCAGATAGATCATGGTGAGTGGGCCGGTGACATAGTGAAAGCCCGGCACCATCTGGGCATGATTGGCGAACGACTGCTGCGATTCTGACGACATGGGATTCGGCGGTGTGGAAAGTAGTGGCGACAGCGACGCAAGACAGGGAGCGAACCGTGCACTCCGTCGATGTGTTCCGTCAGGCGAGCAACGTGTGGGCTGCCTCAGCCACCGCCTCGGCCGTGATGCCGAACTCACGGAACAAGCGGCTCGCGGGAGCGCTCGCACCGAAATGGTCGATGCCGATGATGGCCCCGTTGTCCCCCACCCAGCGGTGCCACGACATCGGGTGCGCCGCTTCCACCGCTATGCGCGGCACGCCGTTCGGCAGAACGCGCGCACGATACGTGGCGTCCTGCGCAGCGAAGAGCTCGAGGCTCGGCATGCTGACCACGCGCACTCGCTTTCCGGTGGACTCGACCATCGACGCGGCGTTCAGCGCGACGTTCACTTCGCTGCCCGTCGCCATGATCACAAGGTGCGGATCGCCGCCGTGCGACTGCTGCAACACATACGCGCCATGCGACACGCCCGACCGCGCGCGCTCCGCCACGTTCAGCCACGGCAGCTTCTGGCGAGAGAGCACCAGCGCCACCGGACCACCGCGATGCGCGACCGCAATCTTCCACGACTCCATGACCTCGGTCGCGTCGGCGGGACGCAACACCGTGAGCCCGGGGATGCAGCGCAGGCTCGCGAGATGCTCGATCGGCTGGTGCGTCGGTCCGTCTTCGCCCAGACCGATTGAATCGTGCGTGAACACGTAGATCACGCGCTGCTTCATGAGGGCGGCCAGACGGATCGCCGGACGCATGTAGTCGGCGAACACGAGAAACGTGCCGCCGAACGGAATGCTGCCGCCGTGCAAGGCGATACCATTCATGATCGCACCCATCGCATGCTCGCGAATGCCGTAATGCACATAGCGACCATGCGGATGCTCCGCAGTGAACAGCGTCTCGCCCTTGAGCTGCGTGAGATTCGAGCCTGTGAGGTCGGCCGATCCGCCGAGCAACTCGGGCAGCGCCGGCGCGAGTGCGGCGAGCACAGCACCGCTTGCGGCACGACTCGCCACATCGCCCGAGGCGGCGTCGAATGTCGGCAGCGACTCTTCCCAACCGTCGGGAAGGTCGCCGCGCATGCGGCGCTCCAGATCGGCCGCCAGCTGCGGGTACTGCGCGCGATACAGATCCCAGCGCTCGAGCCAGTTTGTGCGCACTCTGGCCCGGGCGCTGACGGCGTTACGCCAATGTGCCGTGACTTCGGTGGGTACGTGGAACGGCTCGTGACTCGGCCATGCGTACACGTCCTTCGTCAGCTCGATTTCCTTGACGCCAAGCGGCTCGCCGTGCGCCTTGGCTGTGTCGGCACGGTTGGGCGAACCAAAGCCGATGATGGTGCGCGTGACCACTAGCGTGGGGCGTTCCGTGTCGGCCTTGGCTTCGGCGATCACCCGATCGATCGCGTCCTGATCGTTCACATCATCGAGATGCAGCACCTGCCAGCCGTAGGCCGCGAAGCGCTGTTCGACGTCATCGCTGCACGTGAGGTCGGTGCGACCGTCGATCGTGATGCGGTTGTCATCGAAGAACCCGATCAACTTGCCAAGCTTGAAGTGACCCGCAAACGAGGCCGCTTCGTGCGAGATGCCTTCCATGAGGCAGCCATCGCCGGCGATGAAGTACGAGTAGTGGTCGACGACGTCGTGATGTTCCCGGTTGAAGCGCGCAGCGAGATGGCGTTCGGCGAGCGCAAAACCGACGGCATTCGCAAAACCCTGGCCGAGCGGCCCGGTGGTCGTCTCGATGCCGTCCGTATGCCCGAACTCGGGATGTCCCGGCGTTTTCGAGTTCCACTGACGAAAGGCGCGGATATCGTCCAGCGACACGTTGTAGCCGGCGAGGTGCAGCGAACCGTAGAGCAGCATGGACGCGTGTCCGGCCGACAATACGAGCCGATCGCGATCCATCCAGTCCGGATGCGCAGGATCGTGGCGCAGATGACGCGCGTAGAGCGCGTAGGCCAGCGGGGCCAGCGCCATTGGCGTGCCCGGGTGGCCGGACTCGGCCTGCTGGACCGCGTCCATGGCAAGCGTACGCACAGTATCGATGGCGAGGCGCATCGTGGACGAGGATACGGCAGCTGCGGAAACGGACACGGATTACTCCGGGGATTCGGACGGCGATTTCAGGAGCGGCGCGAACCGACAGCCGGACGCGCCCAAACGGGAAAGTTAGCCGCCATCCCCCGTGTGTGGCGATGCTGCAGAGTCCGCTTTGTTGCGGGCCCTCCATGACCACCTCGCATGGACCAAGGCCGACGCACCCGAACTAGCCGTTCAGATACCGATCTCGCGTCAGGATGAGATGATGTTCGGTGTGTCCGGCGATCAGCCAGGCCAGGGCGCGGGCGGATACGTCGTGCCCGCCGGCAACGGTACGACCGGCCAAGTCGTTTTCGTCCATTGACTTGAGCAGTGCGAGCGTCGAGGCCCGAGTGGCCAAGAACTCATTCAGCAGATCGGCCACGCTGCGGCGGTTGGCGCCGGACGCTGGCACCCAGTCGTCCTGCTCGAATCCGGGAAGCGGCGTCCGGTCGCCACGCGCGGCGCGCAGCAGCCGGTAAGCGAAGACGCGTTCGGTGTCGACCGTGTGGAGCAGCGACTCGAGCAACGTCCACTTACCCGCCGCATAGGCAGATTGGGCGGTCTTGGGCGAGACATCGCTGAGCAGCGCGGTCAGCGCCGCGGGCTGCTGCGCGAGCAGTTCGGAGATGTCGGTGAGGCCGTCGCGCGAGAGCGCATCGGCCGCTGTTTGCACGTACTTGGCGGCGTACGGGAGGTGTTCGTCGAGAGCGGGGCGTTGAATGGGCATTAGAGGAATCTATTCGTCGTCAGCATCCACCAGCGGCTTCGCAATCAGCACGGCCACGACGGCCCGCGTGAGCGCGGCACGCGCTGCGTCGTCGAGATCTGCGCGCAGCCACACGCGACGCGGCGTACTCAGCGAGATCACGGCGTCCGCTTCTCCGTCGCCGTTGTGAAAGGTGAAGCTGTGCGGCTCGGTCCAGAGATAGGGCAGCAGCCGTTTGAGTCCCGTCGCGCTGAGTGTCCATTCAACGCTGCCTGATTTGAGCGTCCCGATCGGGAAGCCGGCGGCGACATCCTCGGTGGTGAGCTCAGGAGCCGGAATACCGGCGTCGATGTCGAGGACCCACTGGCCGCTGAAGTCGCCCTCCACGGAGCACTGCAGGCCGAACATGCGCTGTTCTTCGAGACGACGCGACACGTTCTTGGCTGCAGACACGAGCCGGTCGAGATCGCATCGCGTGCGCTGGGGCGCTGAGTCGGGTGCATTCGCAAGGTCGAACTGTGCCCTCCATTGCTCGCGCTTTTCGCCGAGCAGGAAATTGCCGCTCCGGCGTTCCTTGCGGCCCGATTCGCGAATGCCGGTGGCCTTGTGCGGCCCGAAGCTGACGCCGCTGCTGCGCCAACCGCCGTGCTCGCGTACGACCCAGCCGCTGTCTGCCCACGCCTGTTGGGAATCGATGACGGGCGGCTCGTGGGACGAGATTGTGCCGGCGGCGAGCGGAAGGGTTGCCAGCCAGGCCAATGTTGAGAGAGAGAATCGCATGCGGAGAGCCGTGGTGAAGGGTGACATCTCTTCTACGCTTCAAACGGCGCGCGCGTGTCAGGTCACGTGACCTATCTGCGCGTCTCTACCCATCAACGAGATTTGGCAACCTCCCCCGTTTACTCGGTAGGCTGGTCGCCGCGAAGCAGCTTCAACAGCGCATCCCGACATTCGCGCGCCGCCTCACCCGACGGCACGCTGCCCTGCGCGAGCATGGGCGTGCCGCCGCCGCGAC
>JBGTFN010000340.1:0-3894 GCA_041747275.1 Gemmatimonadaceae bacterium
TGAATGAGTTCGCGACTGATCGCATAGTCGCGGTAGCGCGTCGTGGGTGAAAACTGTCCGCGGGTCTTGTCGAGCGTGAACACGAACAGATCGGCCTTGATCTCCTCGGAATACATCACGCCCTCGCGCCAGGTGCGCACATCCACGCCCTCACCTGTCGCCACAGCCGCTAGGATCTCGAGCCGAGTGTACCGGGCGTGCACCCGAAGCGGCACGGCATCGTAACGGGCGAGCGTGGCCGTGACATGCGGGATGCGTTCCGACAGCACGTCGAGCAGTTCGACGAGCTCATGTCGCACCTGCGCATGCTGCCACAGCACCCTCGCGGCAGCACCAAGCGTCATGCCCTTGGTGTCCACCTGATCCAGGCACTGCACCAGCAACATGCGCAGCAGGCACCGCTCACGATCACCCAGCGCATCAGCATCCGGCGACGTGTCAGCACGCAACCAGCGACGCCACGTGTCGAGACGCTCAGCATCGTCGACATGCAGCAGACGACCACACGCTCGGCGCAGCTTCTCCTCGTGCGGGCCGGTCGCGTGCACAACGAGTCCGGCAGCCTCACGAAGGTCCGACCACGAGCGACCGTTGCTGTACACATCATCCAGCTCGAGCCCGGACGCCTCCAAGAAATCCGCCAGCGACACACTGCACCGCCCCACCGCTAACGCCCGAAGCTCCTCCGCCTTCTCCTTCCACTTGGACGGCACCGACTCGGCGATGCTTTTGAGCACGCGCTCCGACGACACGCGGTCCAGCTCCATGTGACAGCCGGCGGGCAGGAACGGGAATCCGGCTTCCACCTGCTCGCGCAGCCCGTTGCGCGTGCCGCCGAGCAGCGCACGCAGCTTGCGGTCGAAGCGAAACTCCTTGCGGTGTTGCCCGACAAAATCGAGCACCGTGCAGATGGACTTGCCCTCGCTGCGCCGGAGTCCGCGGCCGAGCTGCTGCAGGAACAGCACCGGACTGTCCGTCGGGCGCAGCATGAGCAGCGTATTCAGCGACGGGACGTCCACACCTTCGTTGAAGAGATCAACGGAGAAGACCACCTGGAGCGCACCGGACGCCAGCTTGGCGAGCGCGTCTCTGCGATCAGCCTCGGGCGTATCCGCCCACACCGCCACTGACGGTACGCCGTGCTCCTGGAACACACGCGCCATGCAGCGTGCGTGTTCAACGCTGACGCAGAAGCCCATGGCACGCACGTCGCCGAGTGAGCCGATGTGCGACGTGAACTGCTTCAGGATGCCGCGAGCCCACACGTCGTTGGCGGTGATGAGCTTCGTCACTCCCTCCACATCGTAGCCTCGGCCGCGCCGCCACGGGATCTCGCGCAGGTCGAGCGAGTCCGCGATTCCGTAGTACGCAAACGGCGTCAGTCGCTGCTGGTCAATCGCATCCCACAGGCGGAGTTCCGCAGCGATTCGACCGTCAAAGTGGTGCAGCAGCGACAGTCCGTCGCTGCGCTCGGGCGTGGCGGTGAGTCCGAGCAGTTCCTTCGGCTTGATCGCCTCTAGCAGGCGAACGTATGACGACGCGGCGGCGTGATGAAACTCGTCGATGATCACGACATCGAAATGCTCGGCTTGCAGCGACTCGAGTCCATTTGCGTCGAGTGACTGTATCGACGCGAACACGTGCTCGAACTGTGTGGGGCGCCTTCCGCCGACCCATAGTTCACCAAAGTTTGCGTCGCGCAGTGCGTGTGCAAAAGTTGCGCGACTTTGCCGCAGAATCTCTTCGCGGTGCGCGACAAAGAGCAGCCGAGCGCGGGGCAGCTTGGCACGAAGTCGCGCGTAGTCGACGGCCGCCATGACCGTCTTGCCGGTACCCGTGGCTGCGACGAGCAGGTTCCGGTGTCGGCCGTTGGTGCGTGAAAGCTCGATCTGTTCGAGCAGCCGCTCCTGAAACGGGTACAGGTGAATCTCGGTGGGGCTGAGCCAGATCCCTCTCTCGCCCTTTGAGTCGCGCGCGATTGCCTTGACGAACCGGTCACGTTCGTATGGCTCAAACTCCGGTTGCTGCCAGTAGCTCTCGAAGACCGCGGCCACCTTGTCGATGACACTGCGATTGCGTGCTCCTGAGACGCGCACATTCCATTCGAGACCCGCTTCCTGCGCCGAGTGCGTGAGGTTGGACGAACCCACGTACGCACTCGAGAAGCCGGAGTCGCGGTGAAACAGCCACGCCTTGGCGTGCAGCCGCGTGGTCGACGTATCGTACGACACACGAATCAGCGCACCAAGCTGCTCCAGCATGTCGAGTGCTTCTGTTTCGGTTGAGCCGGTGTACGTGGTGGTCAACACGCGCAGCGTTCGCCCTGCGTCCACGTGGCGTTTCAAGGCGTCGCGCAGGGGCCGGATACCGGTGCGACGAACGAATGCCATCACCACGTCGATGCGATCCGCCGAGGCGATCTCGGAGAGGATCTGCCGTCCAACGCGCGGTTCGCCCGGCGAGTTCGTGAGCAGCGTCGTGTCGAGCAGCGGAATGAGCGGAATGTCGACGTGCAGCGGTGTGCCGTCCGGGTTCCTCGCGCGGATGGCCCGGAGCAACCGTGGAGGTTCAGCCGGCTGCTCGCTAACGACGTCACCGAGTCGCGTGAGATTAGCGAGCGGCGGCGCGGATGCAATGTTTGCGATGTGGTGACGCGCGAGCTGCGTTCCGACGGATGCACGATCGTCTTCGGGCAGCGCATTGATCGCGCGTTCGATTACCGTCGCGAGGTGCAGTGCCAGCCGGTCCGCGGCCTCAGCGTCGCGCAGTGTGTCGACTTGTGCGTCCTGTCCAACGGCGAGTGCGGTGACACGCTCCGAGAGCAGCTCGGTGAGCAGTACCTCGTACAGGCCGATTGGCAGTTCGGACATGTGCGCTGGGAGGGAGAGCTCGATAGGCGAGGGCGCGAAGCCGCTGACGCTAAGGTATCAGCGGGCGCGCGCTCGTGCCGGTGCGACTGGCAGCCACTGCAAGATGTTTCACGATTGCTTTGCCTCCGCGCAGCCCTGTGGGCCCACGTTCTGTGCCTTCAGCGTGGATCAGCGCAACGCTGCGGCTTACGACCTTTCACTTCGGTCGTGACTGCGCATGACAGCCGGCACAACCATACGCGGAACCGGACATCATTGGCGTCGGCTGCCCCTGTTGTGCCCGCGCCACGTTCGCGTCGACGTCGCGCAGTCGTGCTTCGAGCAACGCGCGGTACGGCCACCGTGCATAGGACGGCGCAGACTGGGCGCGGGCGTACACCGCTCGCGCACCATCGGCATCTGCCGTACGCACCAGCATATCGCCCAGATGCATGACGAAGCCCTCGAAGTTATGCGGCGCTTTGTCAGTGTTGGCACAGCTGCGATCTGCACGCTGCGCACGCGCATACACCTGCTGAGCAGTGTCCGCCCCGCCATCAGCTCCAGTCCGCACGCCACTGCACGCATCGACATTGCGCCAGAGCATCTCGAGCGCCTCGCGAAAGCGGGGATCGTGCACCGGCAGCGCCGAGCGTGTGTACGCGGCGGTGAACAGGTTGAACGCCGGATAGCGACTCACGGCTTCATGCATCAGCTGCGCGCTTTCTGCAGCGCGCGCCGAATCCTGGCGTATGGCTGCGAGCGGCCCACGCGTACTCGCGAGCCACCCCAATATGCGATGATCGTCAGGCGCCAGGCGATACGCATCCTCGAAATAGTGCTCAGCAAGAACGAGATGCTCGGTGACTGTTGGGTCGGCCGTCGCCGCACGCCCCCGCTCCCCCACCTTCCACAGATGCGCATGCCCGAGCAGCAGCACGGTCTCCGCGTCGCGCGGGTTTTCGAGCACCGCGATGTTCAGCTGGCGCAGGACACCCGGCAGCTCTTCGTACCGCTCGCTGCGGAAGGCATCCCAGAACGCGGC
>JBGTFN010000341.1:0-19091 GCA_041747275.1 Gemmatimonadaceae bacterium
TGGACATCCCGGTGATCGGCAACGGGGATATCAAGTCGCCGGCGGACATCGTGCGCATGCGCGAGCACACCAATGCGGATGGCATCATGGTGGGCCGCGGCTCGTTCGGTCAGCCGTGGATGTTCAACCAGGCGCGCGCGATGCTCGACGGACTACCGGTGCCGGAGACGCCCGGCGTGGCCGAGCGCTTTCGCATTGCGCTCGAGCATGCGCGCATGGTGCAAGAGTACGAGAACGACCCGGATGGCGCGGCGTACGAGTTCCGAAAGCATCTGGGCTGGTATGTGAAGGGGCTGCACAACTCGGCGGATTTGCGTCGCAAGTTGCACCAGGTCAACACGTTCGGTGAGGTAGAAGGCATCTTCGCGGACTACCTCGCGGATCCTGCCTCGCAGCCGAGGGTATTGACTGAGGCCGCGGTGTCAGATGAAGTTGCGGTTGACGTTGCTGCGTAGTCGTTCAGCAGGAATGCAGTACGAGCAGGAAACTTGTTGGCACAAGTGCAGGGCAGTTGCTGGACCGTTCGACAATCGGGGGTGCACTGGTTTCGACGGGTTTAGTGAAGCTGTGGTTGCGTGTCCAGGTCCTCGGGCTCCTGGTAAAACACCTGGGAAACCATTAAACGCCAACAATAACCTGGCGCTCGCCGCGTAACTTTCGAGTTACCGCTGGCAGTGCTTCATGAGGAGCCCGCCCGGGGCGCCTTGTGGAGTATCGAAAATCTGGGCTAGCCTTGCGATGTGTTGCCCGTCGTAGAGCGAAACAATAGGTGACTTGTCTGCGAGTGGGCTTCCCATTGGCCAGCGCGCGGAGACCTCAATCAATGGGATACACACGTAGACGCTGCGGTAGATCTAGTCTCGGACAGGGGTTCGATTCCCCTCACCTCCACTGGAGCAAGACGCGAAGGGCCCCGACAGAGTGATCTGGCGGGGCCCTTTGTGTTTGAAGGCGCGAAGTGGTGCGGTCGTTCGAAGGCTTCGCGCCTTTGCGCGTTGGCGCCTTCGCGCTTACTGCGCCTGTTTGAAACGCGAACTTCGCCTTCTGACAGACTCCGTTAGCGACCTGTGTTCGCGGGTTGCAGCGCAGCATGCGCTGCCGCGAGGCGAGCGACGGGTACCCGGAAGGGGGAGCAGGAGACGTAGTCGAGACCAGCGTCGTGGCAGAATCGAACCGATCGTGGTTCTCCCCCGTGTTCACCGCAGATACCGAGCTTGATGGTGGGGCGGGTCGTGCGACCGTCCGCGATGGCCATCGAAATGAGCTTGCCTACACCCTTCACATCGAGCACCTGGAAGGGATCGGCCTCGAGAATTCCAAGGCGCAGATAGTCCGGAAGGAAGCGTCCGCTGTCGTCACGGCTCAGGCCGAGCGTCGTCTGTGTGAGGTCATTGGTGCCGAAGGAGAAGAAGTCGGCCGCACGCGCGATCTCGTCGGCGGTGAGGGCGGCGCGCGGGAGTTCGATCATCGTGCCCACGAGGTAGGGCATGTCTTCGTCCATGGCGCCCATCACCTGGTGTGCGGCGTGGTCGATGACTTCGCGCTGATGCTCGAGTTCACGCGCGGTGAGCACGAGTGGCACCATGATCTCAGGGAACACATGGAATCCGCGGCGCTTTGCACGCACTGCAGCTTCGAAGATCGCGCGCGCCTGCATCTCCGTGATTTCGGGATACGTGATGCCAAGCCGGCAGCCGCGATGGCCGAGCATGGGATTGCTCTCACGCAGCGTCTCGACGATGGTCGCAAGCGCGTTGCGGGTGATACCGAGTGTGGACGCAAGCTTCTTGGATTCCTCACCGCCGTGAGGCAGGAACTCGTGCAGTGGCGGATCGAGCAGTCGGATAGTGACCGGGAATCCGTCCATCGCCTCGAAAATGCCTTCGAAGTCTGTACGCTGCATGGGCAGCAGCTTGTCGAGAGCGCGACGCCGACCGCCTTCGTCTCGCGCGACGATCATCTCACGCATCGAGGAGATGCGATCGCCCTCAAAGAACATGTGCTCGGTGCGACACAACCCGATGCCTTCGGCGCCGAAGGCGCGGGCGAGTCTTGCGTCGCGCGGCGTGTCAGCGTTCGCGCGAACGCGAAGGCGGCGCGACTGATCAGCCCAGCCCATGAGTTCGTCGAACGCGCGATACACCGGCGCGTCGGCCGCGCGCTGCGCCCCGGTGACCACACGCATCACTTCGCTGGGCAGCGTCGGCAGATCACCCGTGAAGACGCGGCCGGTCTCCCCATCCATCGTCAGCCAGTCACCTTCGTGCACTTCCACACCGCCGGCGGTGAAGCGCCGTTCACCTCGCGGAATGACAATATCCGACGCGCCAACGATCGCGCATTTCCCCATGCCACGCGCTACGACGGCCGCGTGACTTGTCATGCCGCCACGCGTGGTGAGAATCGCGCGCGCCGCCACCATGCCATGAAAGTCTTCCGGCGTCGTCTCCTCACGCACGAGGATCACATGTTCTCCAGCAGCCGCACGTGACTCGGCGACGTCGGGGTCGAACACTGCCACACCGCTTGCTGCGCCGGGGCTCGCGGGCAACCCTGTCGCGATCGGCGTAGCACGCACCTGTGGATCGATCACCCGGTGCAGGAGCTGGTCGAGCTGACGCGGCTGCAGTCGCTGTACGGCAGTCGTCGTGTCGATCAGTCCCTCGCGCACCATGTCGGTTGCGATACGCAGCGCGGCTGGCGTGGTACGCTTGCCGGTGCGTGTCTGCAACAGGTACAGGCGACCACGCTCCACCGTGAACTCGATGTCCTGCATGTCATGGTAGTGTTGTTCGAGCAACGCCTGCGTCTCCATGAGCGCGACATACGCATCCGGCAGACGTTCGGCCATCTGATCGATGTGAAGAGGCGTGCGGATACCCGCGACGACATCCTCACCTTGCGCATTGACCAGGAACTCGCCGTAGAAACGATGCTCACCCGTGCTCGGATCACGCGTGAACGCGACGCCGGTACCGGAGTCGTCGCCCATGTTGCCGAAGACCATCGCCATCACGTTGACAGCCGTACCGATCGTCTCCGAAATCTCATTCACGCGACGATAGTCCACCGCCTTCTTGAGCGTCCACGAACGCCACACAGCCTCAATCGCGCCCCAGAGTTGCGTACGTGCGTCATCGGGAAACGGACTTCCGGTGACATGCTGGACGAGATCGAGATACTCCTCACTCAACGCCTCGAGCGCCTCGGCACTGAGATCGGCGTCGGTCGCGGCGTGCGTGGTGAGTCGCTTGGCAGCGAGCAGATGCGCGAACTGCTCCGACGATACGTTGAGCACGACGTCGCCATACATCTGGATGAATCGGCGATACGAATCCCAGGCAAAACGCGGATTGCCGCTGGCGTGCGCAAGGCCTTCGGTGGTCGCACGATTGAGTCCGAGGTTGAGAATCGTCTCCATCATGCCGGGCATGGACACGGCCGCGCCCGACCGCACGCTCACGAGCAGCGGCATGGCCGGATCACCGAATCGCTTGCCGGATGCCTCTTCCACGCGAGTCAACGCAGCCTCAACATCTGCACGCAACTCATCGGAGACGCCGCCATGCTGCAGATACTCGATGCACTGACTGCACGCGATCGTAAATCCAGGCGGGACGGGAACGCCGAGGTTGACCATCTCCGCGAGGTTCGCGCCCTTGCCGCCAAGGGCAGACTTCATCTCGCGCGTACCGTCAGCTGTACCGTTGCCAAAGAAATAGACCGATCGTGTCACCTACGCTCCCTTCGGAAGTTCAACCAGCGACGCGGCTGCGTCCGTTCAGTGCACCACTCGGTGCGTACGGGCGTGAGTCGAATGCGAGCGAATGTTGTCACGTCGCTCAGTACACTGCGCCTGCCGCGCTACCCGCGCGCAGCAACTCCGGCTCATTGGGCAGCGCGGTAGGATAACGTCCGGAGAAGCAGGCATGACAGTAGCCCTGCGGTCCCTGCGGAACGGCGCTGAGCATGCCATCGAGTGAGAGATAGCCAAGGGTATCAACACCGAGATGCCGCGCGAGCTCGGCCTGCGACATGCTCGCGGCGATGAGTTCCTCCCGCCGTGGCGTATCGATTCCGTAGTAACACGGACTGATGATCGGCGCACTCGAGACCCGCATGTGCACTTCGCGCGCACCCGCCGCACGAACCAGCGAGACGAGTCCGCGCGTGGTAGTGCCGCGCACGATGGAGTCATCGACCATGACCACCGACTTGCCGGCGATCACCTCGCGCACTGGATTGTACTTCACCTTCACCTTTGCATCGCGTCCGGCCTGCGTTGGCTGGATGAATGTGCGTCCGACGTAGTGGTTGCGGATGAGTGCGAACTCGAACGGCAAACCCGATTCCTCGGCGTAGCCGAGCGCCGCTGAATTGGACGAGTCGGGTACGGAGAACACCAGGTCGGCTTCCGGCGCAGGACATTCGCGCGCAAGCTGACGGCCGAGTTCACGACGCGCCCGATCCACCGAACTGCCGAAGACCTTGCTGTCCGGTCGCGCGAAGTAGACGTGTTCGAACACACAACGATTGAGCTCCGCTGGTGCAGCGGCGCGCATGGTGCGCATGCCATGGCGATCGATCGCAACAATTTCGCCCGGTTCCACGTCGCGCACGTATGTCGCACCGACAATGTCGAGTCCACACGTTTCCGATGACACGACCCATGCATCGCCGAGCTGTCCAATTGCAAGCGGACGCCAGCCATGCGGATCGCGGGCGGCCAGGAACGTCTCGTCGATGACCACCAGCAGGCAGTACGCCCCTTCGACACCGTTGAGCGCGTGTGCAAGCCGCTCCTCCGGCACCGTGGCGGGCGCGCGCGCGATACGATGCACGATCGCCTCGGAATCCATCGACGAAGTGAAAATCGCGCCGCCATCCTCGAGATTCCGCCGAAGCTCGACCGCGTTCGTCAGGTTGCCGTTGTGCGCCAGCGCGATGTGTCCCTTGCGAACGCGCGCCAGTATCGGCTGTGCGTTCTCGATCGCGGATGCACCCGCCGTGGAGTAGCGCGTGTGTCCTACCGCAATCGGTCCGTTCAGCGCCCGCATGGCGTCGTCGTTGAAGCCCTCCGACACCAGACCCATTGTGCGACGAAGATTCGCCACGCCCGTGTCGTCGACCGCGACGATACCTGCAGACTCCTGGCCGCGATGTTGCAACGAGTAGAGTCCAAGCTGCGTGAGCGCCGCCGCGTTGGGATGGCCGTACACACCGAATATGCCGCACATGGGAACCGTATCCGTCAGGTGTTGGAAGAACTGCTGGAAGCGATCGCCGCCGAGGTGACGGGCAACCCACCATCCATGATACCAGGAATCGTTTCGTGATATGCGCGCACAAGCGGTGCAAGCGCGAGACGCGCGGTGACGTCATCGACAAGGATTTCCAGGCCATCGCTCGCTGCGGTTACGCGACCGATTGCGCGCGCGGGCACGCCGTGTTCAGACGCGATGGCCAGCACGCGCTCCGCCTCGCCCGTGCTGATCACGACGCGACCTTGCGCTTCACCGAAAAGCAGCGCTCGCAAAGGCAGCTCCGCCCACTCGGTAAGGTCAACCTCGAAGCCATGCAGCGCATCGCGCTTCATCATGGCGCATTCCGCCAGTGCTACGCCGAGTCCGCCATCACTGCAGTCATGCGCGCTGCGCACATGGCCGCCCTCGATCGCCGCCAATAACGCATCGACGAGCCTGCGTTCGGCTGCGGGATCACAGGCAGGAGGCGCACCGATCGTGAGTCCGTGCAGGTGCAGCAGGTACTCACTGGCGCCCAGCTCGTTGGTGTTTTCGCCCAGCAGCACGATCGTATCGCCCACCTGCTGGAATGCGGAGGGCGTCACATGATCGAGCGTATCGAGCACGCCAACCATGCCGATGGTAGGCGTGGGATGAATCGCTCCCTGCGGATTCTCGTTGTACAGTGACACATTGCCGCCGGTGACCGGTGTCTCCATGATGCGACAGGCGTCACCCATGCCAGCGACCGCGCGCGACAACTGGAAGTAGACCTCGGGACGCGTAGGATTCCCGAAGTTGAGGTTGTTCGTGATGGCGCGTGGCCGAGCACCGGCGCATGCAACGTTCCGCGCAGCTTCACATACGGCAATGCGTCCGCCGACATACGGATCGAGTGCGACGTAGCGTCCGTTGCCATCGATGCTGAGCGCGACGCCTGCATCGGTGCCGCGCAGTCGGATCACCGCCGCATCGCTTCCGGGACCCACGAGCGTGCTGGTGCGCACCATGGAATCGTACTGTCGCCACACCCACGCCTTGCTGGCGATCGTCGGCGACTGCAGCATGCGCTCGAGTGTCCACATCGGATTCACTTCTTCCGGCAGTGGCGCAACGTGATGTGGGTCGCGAGCGCGCGCCGCGGCAAGAATCGGAGATTCGACGGCGTCGATCGTGTACGTAGGGCAATCGGTCACGAGTCGTGTGCCAGGAAACTCGGCCACAACCGTATCGCCTTCCGTCACGCGATACACGGGTTCCGCAATCACTTCGCCGATGACGGCAGCTTCGAGGTCCCAGCGTGCGAGGATTTCTTCCACGTGCGTTTCGCGTCCCTTGTGCGCCACAACCAGCATGCGCTCCTGCGACTCGGACAGCAGGATCTCGTACGGCGTCATGCCTTCCTCGCGCACGGGCACCTTCGTCATGTCGATGGTCACACCGACCTCACCGCGAGCTGCCATCTCCGCAGACGATGACGTGAGGCCAGCCGCCCCCATGTCCTGAATGGCGACGATGTGCCCGCTCCTGATGAGTTCGAGCGATGCCTCGAGCAGCAGCTTCTCTGTGAACGGATCGCCGACCTGCACGCGCGGGCGCTTCGACTCGCTCTCTGCACTCAGGTCTTCGCTGGCGAATGACGCACCATGAATGCCGTCCCGACCGGTGCGCGCACCGACCGCGATGATCGGATTGCCTACACCTTCGGCAACCGCGAGGATGAGTTCTTCCTCGCGCAGCACACCGACGCACATCGCGTTCACCAGCGGATTGCCCTCATATGACGGGTCGAACACCACCTCGCCGCCAACGGTGGGAACGCCGACGCAGTTGCCATAGTCGCCAATGCCTTTCACCACCCCGGAGAACAGGTACCGCACGCGCGGCGACGACAACGGGCCGAAGCGAAGCGAGTTGAGCAACGCGATTGGACGCGCACCCATCGTGAATACGTCACGAAGAATGCCGCCGACGCCAGTGGCCGCACCTTGATACGGCTCCACCGCACTCGGATGATTGTGCGACTCGACCTTGAACGCCACCGCAATGCCGTCCTTCACGGCGATCACGCCCGCGTTTTCACCGGGCCCCTGCAGCACCCACGGTGCTTCGGTGGGGAGCGTGCGCAGCAGCGGACGTGAATGCTTGTACGAGCAGTGCTCGCTCCACAGGGCGCTGACGATGCCCAACTCCGTGAACGTGGGCGTGCGTCCGAGCATCTCGACCACCAGCTCGTACTCGGCAGGGGTGATGCCGTGCTCCTTCACGAGCGCAGGCGTGATCTCCGGATCCCCAGCGCGCGGCGAAACGAGCGACGGCTTGACGTTCGCACTCATGCGGAGACCTCTGCCATGAGCGAGTCGGCGATGGAATGCAGCAACGGCAGACCGTCGGCGGAGCCCAGCCTGATGTCGACGGCTCGCTCCGGATGCGGCATCATGCCGAGCACGTTGCCGACGACATTGCGCACACCGGCGATATTGCGCTGCGACCCGTTCGGATTTGCAGCCTCGTTCACGTGCCCGTGCGCGTCCACATAGCGGAAGACCACATGGCCTTCGCCTTCGAGTCGCGAGAGCACATCCGCATCGGCAGTGTACCGTCCATCGCCGTGCGCCACTGGAATCGTGATGACCTGGTCCACGTGATAGCGCGACGTGAAGCGTGTACCAATGGATTCGACGCGGAGGTGTGCCTGCTCGCAAACGAACTTGAGGTGATCATTGCGCAGCAACGCACCGGGCAGCAGTCCCGCCTCGCAGGCGATCTGGAAACCGTTGCAGATGGCCAGCACGGGCGCCCCGCGTTTGGCGTGCGCAATCACTTCCTGCATGATAGGGCTGAATCGAGCGATCGCACCCGGCCGCAGATAGTCACCATAGCTGAATCCGCCGGGCAGGATGACCAGGTCGGCACCTTGCAGATCGTGCCCCTTGTGCCAACAGAACACGGCTTCTGCGCCGAGATGATCAACGACGGCGTGATACGCGTCCTCATCGCAGTTGGAGCCGGGGAATCGCACGATGCCGACTTTCACGCGCGATCCGCCGCGCCGATGTGAAAATCCTCGGTCACAGGGTTGGCCAGCAACTGCTCGCACATGCGCCTGACCTCGGCCTTGGCTGCGTCTTCGCTGGCAGCATCTGTGTCGAGCACAAGGTGACGCCCCACGCGCACATCACTGACTGAGGCGAAGCCAAGCGTGTGCAGCGCATCCGACACGGCCTTGCCCTGCGGATCGAGAATGCCGCGCCGAGGCACGATCTGCACGGCCACGCGGAATCTGGTCATAGCGAGGTATCCTCTGGGCGCTCAGCGGCGCCGGGGTTTGAGCGGGAATGGCGCCGGGCGAGTCGCTGGCGCCGAGACAGGCGTTTGGCGCCCGCGCCGTCGCCGTCATCGTCGATGAGCAGGTCATCGCCGTTGTCGTCGTCACTGGGCGGCAGGCGATCAAGCAGTCCGAGCAACACCGTACGTCCGATGCCATACAGCACGTAGAACATCAGCGCTGGAAAGAAGAACTCCGGCGGGAACCAGATCACGCCCACCAGCGTGCCGATCACGAGCAGCAGTCCAAGTCGGCCGCTCC
Organism: Gemmatimonadaceae bacterium; assembly: GCA_041747275.1. Classification (GTDB taxonomy): domain Bacteria; phylum Gemmatimonadota; class Gemmatimonadetes; order Gemmatimonadales; family Gemmatimonadaceae; genus JAABRT01. The sequence goes on from JBGTFN010000341.1 coordinate 8,833, forward strand.
ATGTGCGAAGGTTCACGACAGGCACCTTTGCGTACTGCACGTTGCTGATCATCAGCATGCCGAGTCCGAGCATGACCCAGCGCAGCATCTGATGCCACGGCAGGCCGCCGATCATCGTTTCGGCGTAAAGCGGCGTCTGGCTGAACCAGTAGTACGTAGCCAGCGTCATGCCGGCGGCCGGACTTGGAAGGCCGGTAAAGTGCGTTTGGCCCTTGCCGGCCGACTCCACATTGAAGCGCGCCAGACGTACCACGGCGCACGCGATGAACAGGAAGACGAAAATCCAATCCCAGCCTGTGTTGTTGAGCACCGCGAAGTACATGATGAATGCGGGAGCAACACCAAAGCTGATGGCATCGACGAGGCTGTCGAGCTCCGAGCCGAACCTGGATCCGGTGTTCGTCGCTCGCGCGATGCGACCATCGAGTGTGTCGGCAACGGCGCTGAACACGATGTACCGCGCAGCGCCATCGAAGTCGCCGCGGGATGCGGACACAATCGCGAAGATGCCGAAGAACAGGTTGGCGAGCGTGAGTCCGTTGGGCAGCACCACGACGGCGCGTCGCCTCGGACGCATCGGTCCGCCGGCGGCGGCGATTCCCTTTTCCGACATCATGAGCGGAAGTACCAGGACACACCGAGGGCCAGCAAAACGAATCCGAACGCCGCCAGCCAGAGCGGCCACGAGCGCAATCGCAACGCGAGGGAGAACGCGATCGCGGCGAGCGTCGTGACCCCGATCAGGAACGGATACCCTTCGCGCGCCAAACTCAACATCTCGTGGCCTCGACGCGAGACGGCGCAGATTGGCACGCTGAAGCCAATGACGATCCGGTGATGCGCTCGAACGCATCGAGGTATCGCGCACTCGTGGCTTGCACGACTTCTTCCGGCAATGCAGGCCCGGGTGCGTCTCCGTCCCAGCGGTCCGCGCGTCGCTCGCTCTCGAGCCAGTCGCGCAGCGGCTGCTTGTCGAAGCTGGGCTGCGTGCGACCGGGCGCGTACCCATCAGCTGGCCAAAAGCGGGAGGAGTCAGGGGTGAGCACCTCGTCGATCAGCACGAGTCGCCCCTCGCGCACTCCGAACTCGAACTTCGTGTCGGCCACGATGATGCCGCGCGGCGCCGCGATCTCCCGGCCGAACGTGTAAATCGAACGGGAGTGTCGTTCGAGCTCGTCTGCCATGTCAGCGCCAAGCTGCGCCACCACGCTGCCGATCGTGATGTTCTCGTCGTGGCCCGTTTCGGCCTTGGTCGCCGGGCTGAAGATGGGAGGCTCGAGTCGGCTGCTCTCTACGAGTCCCAACGGCAGCGGTTCGCCGGCCAGCGTTCCCTGAGCGGCGTATTCCTTGAATGCGGAACCCGTCAGATAGCCGCGCACCACGCATTCGACAGGCACCACCTCCGTACGGTGACACAACATGGCGCGGCCATGCAGTTCACCGCGATGCCCGACAAGTTCCGGCAACCGGCGCAGGATGTCGTCGGTATCCGCGGTGATCAGGTGGTGCGGCAGTGCGCTGCCAAACCGTGCGCTGATCTGTCCAAGCCACCAGCGACTCATTTGCGTCAGAACCGCACCCTTGTGCGGGATCGCCTCGTGCATGACAACATCGAACGCACTGATGCGATCGCTTGCGACCAGCAGCAGCTGGTCATCGCCCACTGCGTACACGTCACGCACCTTACCACGGCGCACGAGTGGCAAGGGCAGGGCGGTCTCACGCACCGCAAGGCTCATACGCGAACCTCGTCGTGCGCGAGCGACACGGCGTGCTTCGCCAGCAAGGGCTGGATCACCTCGTCGAGAAACTCATCGACCTGCACGGGAGCGCGTCCTGTGAAACGGCCGGGATCGGCAAGCAGTTGCAGATCCTCGAGCGGCACGCCGAATGCAGGATCTGCCGCGAGGCGCTCCAGCATGTCGTTGCGCGGTGCGCCGTCCTTGACCGCGCGTGCAGCAGCGATCGAGTGTCCACGAATCACTTCGTGCGCAACCTGACGATCGCCGCCTGCACGCACCGCGCGCACGATGAGTTCTTCGGTCGCCATGAACGGCAGCTCGTCGTCCACGCGGCGGCGAATGCGCGCCGGATGCACTTCGAGTCCAGAGACGACGTTTCGCAGCAGCACCATGATCGCATCCGTGGCCAGGAACGACTCGGGAATCGCCAGTCGCCGGTTTGCGGAGTCGTCGAGGGTGCGCTCGAAGTACTGCACGGCATGCGTCTGGTTTGCATTGGGTTCGAGCGACAACACGAAACGCGCCAGCGCGGCGATCCGCTCGGAGCGCATCGGATTGCGCTTGTACGCCATCGCCGACGAACCGATCTGGTCCTTCTCGAACGGTTCCTCGATCTCGCCGAACGCCTGCAGCATGCGCATGTCGCCCGAGAACTTGGAAGCACTTGCCGCGATGCCGGCCACAACGCCAAGCACCTGCGCATCGATCTTGCGGCTGTACGTCTGCCCGCTGACCGGAATCGACGCGGCAAACTGCATCGCGGCGCAGACCCGGCGGTCGAGCTCGCGCACCTTTCCGTGATCACCGTCGAAGAGAGACAGAAACGACGCCTGCGTGCCTGTCGTGCCTTTCACGCCACGAAACAGCATCGTCGCGATGCGGTGGTCGAGGTCCTCGATGTCGAGCACCAGATCCTGCATCCACAGCGTTGCGCGCTTGCCGACCGTGGTGAGCTGCGCCGGCTGCAGGTGCGTGTAACCGAGGCATGCTTCATCCCGCCAGCGCGTCGCGAACTCGGCGAGTGAACGCAGCGCATCCACGCACTTCTCACGCAGCAGTACGAGGCCGTCGCGCATGAGAATAAGCTCGGCGTTGTCCGTGACATAGCAACTTGTCGCGCCGAGATGAATGAACGGCCGTGCAGCGGGTGCGACGTCGGCGAACGCATGCACATGCGCCATGACGTCGTGCCGGAACTTGCGTTCGTAGTCGGCTACCGAGGCGAAGTCGATATCATCGAGATGCGCGCGCATCTGCACAATCGCATCGTCCGGAATGGCGATGCCAAGATCGCGCTGCGATTCCGCGAGCGCCAGCCACAGGCGACGCCACAAGCCGTAGCGACGCGCCGGTCCCCACAGCTCGAGCATGGCACGTGACGCATAGCGCTCGGCGAGCGGCGAGGAATAGATCGACGGGACGACGGAATCAGCGGACACGGAACGAGATCGGAGGAAAGATGCGGCCACCACGCTCAAACCACATTTGCACAGTCCCGCGCGCACCATAGGCGTCGATCGCACGAGCGGCCAAATCGGCACTGTTGATCGGTGTGTTGCCGATCTGCACGATGACATCGCCCGCCTGCAAGCCGATTTCGGCCTTCAGTCGATCAGATGCGTTGAACACGAGTGCGCCCCCGCGCGACTGAATCCGTCGCTCCTGCCGGATCGCGTCGGTGACAGTGACGAGTTCGAGTTCACGCAGCACGGTAATCCGCGGCGCACTTACTTCGGGCACATCGCTGACCGCCACGCGCACCAGCACTTCGCGGTCGCCCCGTCGCACGGTCAGCGGCAACGTGTCGCCAACGCGAATCTCCAGCAGGCGTGCCTCCCAGTCGAACGGATTGCGCAGCGGCTTGTCGCCGGCCCGCAGCAACACATCGCCGCGGCGAATGCCCGCGCGCTCCGCCGGTGAGCCGGCCACCGTGCCACCGACGATAGGCACAGTGCGAATCGCATCGCGGGCATTGTTGAGGGCGGGCATTTGCAACTGCAAGCCGATCCACGGCTGGCGCACGCGACCATGCGTCAACAGGTCGTCCACGATGCGCATGGCGCGGTCGATCGGAATCGCGAATCCGATGCCGATCGAACCGCCCGACGGCGAATAGATGGAGCTGTTGACGCCGATGACCGCACCGTTGGCGTTGAGCAGCGGGCCTCCGGAGTTGCCCGGATTGATCGCCGCATCGGTCTGTACCATGTCGAGGTACATTCCGCCACCCTCGTTGCGCGCCGTGATATTACGTCCCACAGCACTGATCACGCCGACGGAAACGCTGGGCTCACTGTTGCCGAGAATAAAGCCGAACGGATTGCCGATCGCGATCGTCCACTCGCCAATGAGCAAATCGGATGATGTTCCAATGGGCGCAACCGGAAGGCCAGTCGCGTCGATGCGAAGCACGGCCAGGTCATTCTGTTCATCTTCGCCGACCAGCGTTGCTGCGTATGTCGTTCCGTCTTTGAGCGCGACGGTGATGCTGGAGGCGCCGGAAACCACGTGCGCGTTCGTCACCACCACGCCGTCGGCGGTCACGATGAATCCCGACCCGATGCCCGAGCGTGCGCGCTGACCCGATCCACCGCCGAACATCATCTCGAACATGTCCACGGGCACACGTTCCACCGTTTCCGTCTGCACGCTGACAACGGCCGGAGCGACGAGTTCGACAGCGTTGGTGATGGCCGTGCGGCGCGACTGATCGAGCGACTGCGCCGGCACGGGACGCGGGGGGAGCGTTGTCGTCTGCGCCTGCCCGGACTGGGCGAAAGAGTCCGACGGATTCGCGCCCTCGCATCCCACGATCGCCAGCGCCGTAAGCATCACCGCGGAAAGTCGCGCCACGATCATGAGTCCCCCGCGCGCAACCGCTGCCCGCCTTCCGGTCGGCGCTGCGAGTCGGCTTGCGCCTGTTCGGTAAACGGATACGCCAGCATGGCCCGCAGGGTCGACGCACCGACGACGGCTGCGTCGGCCCCCGCCACTCCGCAGGCGGTCATCGACGCCGAGTTCGACGGGAAAAGCGCCACGACCTCCGCTTCGAGCGCAGCGGAGTCGATGAGTCGGCGCGCGTCGGCAATCACTGCCGCTCCGGCGCCTCCCATGGCATCGAGCCGGTCAACGTCGATCAGGACGAAAGCCGCCCCGGTCTTCGCCGCGAACAGTGCCTGCGCCGCAGTGGCTACGAACGTCGCAGCCACGCGTATGCCATCCGCCGAAAGAGAGCGCATGGCGGCAGCATTGTCTTCGGTGAAGGGCAACTGCAGCACCACATTGTCAGCGGCTCGGCCGAGCGCCCGCACCTGCTCATGAGCGGGAGCGTCTGCGGTCAGCGTATCGGAGGCGTCCACGAGGACAGGAACCGCCACCGCGCGCGCAAAACTGGCCAGCCACGTGACAGCCGCCTCGGGCGTGGCGGCCGTGCGCAGTGCAGCGTCGGGGAGCACAACGCCGTCGCACCAGCTTCGAGTGTCTGCCCAGTGCACGTCGTCGAGCGCGTCAGTGGCGAGGAAGAGCTTCACGTTGAAGAAAGGTAAAGGGTCGCGGGGTAACTCACCTGTTCCAGAAACAATCCCTGCGGCGGTGCGGGCGGCGAGGTGCCCCGATTGTCGCTGGCCGTCAAAAGCTCGGCGATTGCCCCCGCGGGGCGTCGTCCGGTGCCCACAGCCACCATCGTCCCCACGAGGAATCGAACCATGTGGTGCAGGAACCGGTTCGCCTCGATGTCAAACACAATTCCGCCCTCCCGTTGTCGCCAGCGCGCCATCTTGACATCAGAGCGGTGATCGTCGTCAACCGGCGCGGTGCCTTGAACTGCGAACGCGCGAAAAGTGTGCGTGCCAAGCAGAGCTGACGCTTCGGCCTGCATGGCGTGCATGTCGACGGGCCGGCCGAGCGCCCACTCGGTGCGTCGGCGAAAGGGCGAACGGGAGTCGTGGTCGGTACCCACGAAATACGCGTAGCGGCGACGCTCGGCGCTGAACCGTGGATGAAAGTCCCTTTCCATCGCGTGCGATGCGGCCACCCAGACATCACCCGGCAGCTTGGCGTTCATGCCGCGACGGATGCTGTCGGCCGACCAGCGAGGCGGAACCCGTATGCCAACTCCTTGTCCTCGCGCATGCACGCCGGCGTCGGTCCGGCCGGCTCCTACAGCGGCAACGGGCGTCAGGCAGAGCGACAGTAGCGCCTGCTCCATGACCCCCTGAACCGTGCGCGCCTCGGCTTGCCGCTGCCATCCGGAGAAGGCTCCCCCATCGTAGTGGGTGACGAGAAGAAAGGAGGCAAGTCCGGGTGAATCCATGAGCCTCTGAAGATAGGCGTGCTCACAGGTCGCTTCAAGCGACGCTGCTCGCGACCGAGCGCGCGTCGAGGCGCGCGTCGAGGCGCGCGTCGGTGACGTGCTCCGTATGCGAGGCGTCGAACGCGTGTCAGTCGCCAGGTTTGACAGAAGCCCGGCCGGGTTTCCACATTGCGCGGCTTCCGCTGCTCACCACTTCTGCCGACCTCATGGCCCCACGATCACTCGCTTCGCTGGCCCACGCACTCGGTGCGACGTCGGATCTCGACGGCGCGCTCGTGGCGCTTGCCGAGTGTGTCGCCGAAATGGATCGTGGCGCGTCGATCGCGCTGCTGCGCTACGACGGTCGGCGGGAAATGCTGCGTGAGCGGCTCACACCGATGCTGGGGCGCGTGGAGCGTCAGTCGGTGGAGACCACTTTCGATCACCTGCCCGCGCCGGTGCAGATGAAGGTGGCCGCCGGCGGGCAGTTCGTGGACATGGCGGAGCGCTCGTCGGAGTACGCCCGGTTGTTCGGATTCACCCACGCGCTTGACGGAGGCACGCTGGCATTGCGAGGCCTCAGGGTGGAGGGCTACCTGGCGGCAGTGCTCGTGCTCTACGAACCGAGAAAGATTTTTGGTGCACGCACAACGGAACGGCTCGCGCCGGCGTTGGCGCTGTTCGATCTCGCCTTCAGCCGGTTGTCTGAGCGGGAGGCCCGTGAGGAGGCGGTGCGCACCCTCGAGGACGTGACGCAGCGCGTGCACGGGGAGTACGTGCGCAAGCTGCGGGCGCTAGAGTCCGAACTGCGTGAAGCGCGCAACACCACGCCTCACGGTGTGCCCAGTCTCTCTGCAGCGGAAGCGGTCGCGCTGCAGGCCGAGTCGGCGCGGTCCGAGGAAGAAGCTCGTCGCGCGGCGCGCAAGCTCGATCTCACGGAACAGCAGCTCATGTCTGCGGTTGGACAGCTCGAGCAAGCGCATGTGGAACTGCATCGACGAAGCGAAGCCTTGCGCCAGCGAACGCGTACGTTGTACCTGCTCGATCGTGTGCTCACCCTCGACGCAGGCACCGGTGATCCTCGGGAGCTCGCGGACGGCCTGGTTGCGATGGTCGGTGACGATATGCAGGCGCAGCGTTGCTCACTCATGCTCGCGGCACCGGAACCCGAGCTCATGTATCTGGCTGCCGCGCGTGGACTCGCGCCTCACGTATCATTCGGCATGCGCATCCGACACGGTGAGGGCGTTTCAGGGCGTGTGGCCGCCGCGAGGGAACCACTTTTGGTGCAGGATGTCTCGCAGGCCGATCGGCATCCGTTGCTGCGCGACCAGTACTTCACCACCGGCAGTTTTATCTCGTTTCCTCTGGTTTACCACAACACGCTCGTGGGCGTCGTGAACCTCACCAATCGCGCCAAACTGGGCGTGTATTCCGACGAGGACGTGGAGCGCGTGCGCATTCTGGCGTTGGTGATTTCGCTGGTCGCGTCGCACGCGCGTCTGCCCGAACGTCTTCTGGCGGCACTGAATGTCGGCTGACGGAACCGGCGCCGAGGCGCTGCGATCCGCGATTCGCCGACTTGCAGCTGGTGAATCACTGAGCGCCGACGACATCTCCGCCGCGTTCGACGTGATCATGCGCGGCGAGGGAACGCCCGCGCAGGTGGCGGCACTACTCATGGCGCTGCGGGTGAAGGGCGAAACCGTCGATGAAGTAGCGGGCGTGGCGCGGGCACTGCGACGGGCCATGGTCACCATCGAAGCAACAGATGCCTCGAACATCGTGGACACCTGCGGCACCGGTGGCGGAACGCTCACGACGTTCAACATCTCGACGGCTGCCGCACTGTTGGCTGCGGGCGCGGGCGTGCGTATTGCGAAGCATGGCAACCGCTCCTTCACGTCCCGCTCAGGCAGCGCAGATGTGCTCGAGGCGCTGGGCGTAGCCATCGACAGTCCTCCTGCGACTATGCTGCGTGCGCTCCACGAGGCGGGCATCACATTCATGTTCGCACCGCTCATGCATCCAGCCATGCGGCACGTGGGACCCGTGCGCCGCGAACTGGCGATTCCGACGGTGATGAATATCGTGGGTCCGCTGGCGAATCCGGCCCATGCCGGACGTCAAGTAGTGGGCGTCGCAGATCGGGAGCGCCTCATGCTGATCGCCGGCGCGCTCGCCACGTTGGGAAGCGAACGCGCGCTGGTCGTGCACGGGGAACCGGGTATGGACGAGATATCACCGATCGGGCCCACCACGGTGATCGAGGTGCGTGATGGCAGGCTGTCCGAGTGGACCATCGATCCGGCGTGGGCCGATGTCGAAGGTGTGATTGCCGAGGACCTGGCAGGCGGAGAGCCGGGAGACAATGCGTCGCTCATCATACGAGTGCTGCGCGGCGATGGGCCGCCAGCCGCAGAGGCGGCGGTGCTGCTCAATGCCGCGGCTGCGATTTATGTTAGCTGCACCGGCACCACATATCGCGAGAGCATCGAGCACGCGAGGCAGGCGCTCAAGAGCGGCGCCGGTCTTGAAGCGCTGGCACGACTGCAGTCTGTTTTCGGGCCGCCAAGAAGCGCCTGACTGCGACGCAGCAGCGGCCGGTTGCGACCATAGGTCGTCGAAGTGGGCCCAGAATTCAGTGGCGGTGCAACTGCCTCTCGCTCAGTAGCGCCGCAGCACGCCCACAACGATCCCCTGAATCCGCACGTCGTCTTCGTGCACATAGAGCGGTTCCATGGTCTCGTTGGCCGGTTGCAGCCTGATGCGGCCGTCCCGCTCACGGTAGTAGCGCTTGACCGTGGCCGCGGCGCCGTCGAGCAGCGCGATGACCATCTCGCCGTTGTCTGCGGACTGCCGCTCGTTGACCACCACGTAGTCGCCATCTTCGATATGATCATCGATCATGGACTCACCGCGCACTTTGAGCACGTAGTGACTGCCATTGCGCCGCAGGAAACCATCCGGCACCGCCACGCTCTCATTGTGAGAGAGCGCTTCGATCGGTGAGCCGGCCGCAACCAGCCCCATGAGCGGAAGCTCGACCGCACGCTGGAACTCGTCGGAGGGCAGAATCTCTATGGCCCGACTCTCGTTGTACGATCGCTTGATGTAGCCTTTGCGCTCGAGGTTCGTGAGGTGCTCATGCACCGTGGCCAACGAGTTATAGTTGAACCGCGATGCGATTTCCTCGAAGCTCGGCGCGTAGCCGTTTTCCTCCGCGTAACCGGTGAGGAAACTCAGGATCTCGCGTTGGCGCTTGGTGAGCGGCATGGCGGACTCCACTTTGTAGTGGTGGCGGGGAAGGGTGCCGAGCAGGGTTGGACGCCCGAAAATGTTCCGAATCACGTTAACCGAACAGGGGCCGAAGTGCAAGCTGTTGATGGAGGCGAGCAGAAATGCTCAGGCGCGCCCGTGTCGTGGACGCCGCCGACCGGCACGCTGGGCCGGTTGGTCGCGGCCGCATACGCACGGGCGCAGGATTCCGCCGTCTCGATGGCAGCGCTGCGCGAACGGGCGGCACACATGCCTTCACCACCGGCATTCGCAGACGCGCTGCGCCGCAACACGCTGAGCATTATCGCGGAGATCAAGCGTGCGTCACCGTCCAAGGGTGACATCGCCCCCAGCCTGGATGCCGTCGCGCAGGCGCAGGCCTACGAACGCGGTGGGGCCGCGGCGATTTCGGTGCTGACCGAACCGCAGCAGTTCGGCGGCTCGCTGGAGGACCTGACGGCGGTCGCTGGCGCCGTGCGAGTGCCGGTACTGCGCAAAGATTTCATCGTGCATGCGGTTCAGATTTGGGAAGCCCGGGTGAGCGGTGCGTCCGCCGTGCTACTGATTGCTCGCGCACTGTCGCCTGAGCGCCTGCAGGCGCTTTACTCGGTGGCCGCGGACGCCGGCCTGGAGGTGCTCATCGAGGTTCGTGATCAGGAGGACCTGGCACGGGCGCTCGCCACCGGCGCCCGCGTGATCGGCGTGAACAATCGCAATCTCGAAACGCTCGTGATCGACCCGCAGACAGCGCCCGGTCTCATGCGTTTGATTCCGTCCGATCGAATCGCCGTGGCCGAGAGCGGTATGTCGAGCATCGATGACGCTTCGGCGGCACAGTTGGCCGGCGCGGATGCGCTGCTGATCGGTTCAGCGATCTCCGCCGCCGCCGATCCCGAAGGCGCTGTTCAGGAGTTCGCATCGCTCGCCCGACGTGCGCGCTGAGCCTC
>JBGTFN010000342.1:0-4098 GCA_041747275.1 Gemmatimonadaceae bacterium
GACCCCGGCAATCGGCGGCGCGGCGCTGGCCGTACCGCGCAGGTCGATGCGCGAAACGATGGCCGGGAGGTCCGCGATGATGCGCGCTACCGCAGTGTCCTGTCCGGTCTGCAGATACGCGTATGCCTGGTAGTCCAGGGCGTGCAGTTCCTCGGCGGCCGAGTTGTGTTCACGCGCCGCGCGCGCCGACGCCAAGTTGGTCTCGATTGACTCCTCCCAGAGACCGATCCGCGTGAACGTGTGCGAGGGCATGTGCAGCGCGTGCGCTACGGAGGGCGCCACGCTGCTGTAGCGCCGAGCCGCCGCGAGCGCGCGATCAGCAAGCGCCGGTACGTCGTAGCTGTGAATGATGTAATGCGCGATGCCGGGATGATCCGGCGTCCGTTCCTGCTGCGCCTCGAGGATTGACCCGGCCTTCAGCAGATTCGCGTAACTCTTGTCCGTCGGCAGGGCAGCCTGCGCGAGCGCGAGCGCGTAGAAGATGGCTGCCTCGCCGTCCTCCGGATAATCAGCGTGCAGTCGTGCCATTGCGCCTTCATAATCGAGCACACGCTCCCGGGTCGTACGCCCCTGGTAATCATCGAACAATTTTGCGACAGCCACGATGTACGCTCGCTCGCGCGGCGACGCGGATAGCGTCCGTGCGCGCTGCGTCGCTTCCAGCCCGGCGGCAAGGGCCGCCGGCGCCCTGCCCGGAGCGAATGGATTGCCCCAGAAGCTGAGCGCCTTGCCCCACCACGCCATTGCGCACTCAGGATCCTGCGCAAGAGCGGCGTCGAACGACTCGATTGAGGCGGGGAACCAGAACGAGTGCACGAGAGCCACGCCCCGATTGACGTGATCGCGTGCTGCCGGGGAGCACGTCGTCGGGAGGTCCACGCTCCCGACATCCCGGCTGCCGTGCTGGTGGACGTGATCCTGCGCGTGCGCGTCATTGGCGAAGCCGACGACGCTCGTCGTGAAGAGCAGGGAGATGCAGAGGATGCTTCTCATCATGTCCTCGCTGGGCTGCGACTGGGGAGGGAGTGGTTTACGTCCACGATAGGCGACTCGGCGATACTTCGCCATGATCACGCGTTAGGAACCGGCGCCGCCGCCATGGCGCGCTGGCGCCGCCGCTACTATAGCTCGGGGATAGGAACTTCAATCGGGGTGGGCTGAGTATAGGCCCCGGTCCCCTGCCTCTCAGCACCGGTGCGCAGGCGGCTGCGACAATGGAGGAACTGGAGGCCAATCTTGCGGAGGTGGTTGCCATGCTCCTCGAGGACGGCGAGCCCACGTTCGAGGCGGAGTTCGTCGGCACACAAACCGTGCGCGTCGCCTGAATGGGATCGCTGCCGGTTCTCAAACCACGCGAAGTCGTAGCACGTCTGGAGCGAATCGGCTTCGTGGAAGTGCGGCAACGAGCGTCCGTGAACAGGCGGTTTCGGCCCTTGAAAATGCGCGGGATCAAGCAATGGCCCTGTGCGTGACGATGCCAATGCCGGGCGAGCCTATGTGATTGATCGGACGGTTACACACTATTCGTTGAGTTGCATCATCTCCCGCCACTGCGCGCTGACACCAAGTTCGCCGGCTTCCCTCGACAGCGACTCTACGTCGATGGCGCTGCCCATGACGCGTAGTACAGTTCGCACGTCGCGCAAATGCCGCTCACTCGCCCCCTGCTGGCGAAAGCGCAGCTTCTGTAAAATGACGTGCTCAGGCGACGCGATGGGCACCGTCAGGCCAACCAACTGCACTTCGCGTCGCGTCGCGAGGCCGTGTTTCGACAATGCATCATCACCTACCAGGTACACGTCCGCGCGTGCATCACTTTCGAGATGCAGCACATTGAAGTGCCCGTAGGCCGCACGAGCTGCCTCCCGCGCGATCACCTCGATGGGCGGGCAATAGAACTCAGTGTCGGGAAACTGATTCGCGAACTGCTCGGCATCACGCGCTTGCAGGGCCACGACCACATCGATGTCCTGCGTCAGCCGAGGTTCTCCATACACGATCGCCGCCACGCCCCCCGCCACCATCCACTCGACGCCAACTGCAGCGAGTGGCGGAGCGAATAGCGATACAACGTCAGTCAGACGCACGGCGGAATAGCTCACGTGCCACGCGCGTTACGCCGGCTTCGTCCAGCTCAGGTTGCCGAAGCCGTACTCCGGCGGTGACCGCCTCCCATGCCAAGTCCCAGACGGCATCGGCACACGCCAGCTTCTGGTCAGGCGTCATGGCGCGATAGCGCTCGGCCTGCCGCTGGGCGACTTCTGGCGAAACATGAGGCGCGGCAAAGAACATCTCGTGAACTTCGCCTGCAGAGCACCTATAGACAACTGCGGTGGTCTACTCGCTTCAATGCCCGCTGCTCGCTGAGCAACGGGCATACCGTGGCCACAGCAGCTCAATCCGGCATTTTCGGCGGTGAGGTAACAGAGAGGTGGCCGAGCCTGCCAAAGGGCGCGAGCTGCTCGCGCTAACCTGGTCCAAGGCTTAAACTTCAAAGTCGCGCTTTTTGCGCTGCTCTCTGGAGATCGCCTCCGGCACCATGAGTGCGGCCCGGCGTCCCGTATCGCGGTCATGAACGACCGCTGCACCCCGCCTTCCATGACTGAGAAATCCTCCAGCCAGAGACTCATCGAACGGCGGCGCTCTGCCGTCCCGAACGGCGTGGGGATGTTCAATCCGGCCACTGCGGCTCGGGCCTACGGCGCTACCATCATTGATGTCGACGGCCGCGAACTCATCGATTTTGCTGGCGGCATCGGGGTGGTCAACGCTGGACATTGTCCACCCCCTGTTGTTCAGGCCATCCAGGCACAGGCCCAACGGTTTTTGCACGTGAGTTTCAACGTGGCCACCTACGAGCCGTACGTGGCACTGTGCGAGAAGCTCAATGCACTGCTGCCACACGGTGGGCCCACCAAAACCATGCTCTGCAGCACCGGTGCGGAAGCGGTAGAAAACGCCATCAAGATTGCGCGACAAGCCACAGGACGGCCCGGTGTACTGTGCTTCACCGACGCGTTCCACGGCCGCTCGCTCATGGCGATGTCGCTCACGAGTAAAGTGGCGTACAAACCGGCGTGCGGGCCCTACGCCCCGGAAGTATACAGGCTGCCGTATCCCAACATGTACCGCAGCGCCGATGGGCGCAGCGAGCAGCAGTTCGTGGCGGCAGAGCTGCACCGCCTCGACGAAGCGGTGCACAACCTGGTGGCGGCCAATCAGCTGGCAGCAGTCATTATCGAAGTCGTGCAGGGTGAAGGTGGCTTTTACACCGCACCAGCTGGCTATCTGCAGGGGCTGCGCGCGTTTTGCGATCGCCACGGCATCATGCTCATTTTTGACGAGGTGCAGAGCGGTTTCGGTCGTACCGGCGCATGGAGCGCCTACGAGCACTTTGACGTGATCCCCGACATCAGCACGTGGGCCAAGTCGCTCGGCAGCGGGCTTCCGATCGCCGCGGTTATGGGCAAAGCACATGTCATGGATATGGCTGCTCCCAGCAGCATTGGCGGCACGTACATTGGCAGCCCGGTCTGCTGCGCGGCGGCGCTCGCCACGCTCGAGTACATGGAGCAGATCGACATCAACGCACTTGGTCGCCGCGTGGGCGAGGTCATTCGCGAGCGATTCCTTGCCTGGCAGCGAGAGTACCCGCAAATCGGCGATGTTCGCGGGCTTGGCGCCATGATGGCGCTGGAGTTCGTGCCCGACGGCGAGCCGCATCGCCCTGATGCAAACCGCTGTCACGAGCTCATGCTCGGCTGTGCCCGACTCGGCCTGATCGTTATCCCCGCCGGCACGCACAAAAACATTCTGCGCGTGCTCTGTCCGCTCGTGATTGAGGACGCGCTGCTCCATCGTGGGCTCGACATCATTGAGTCTGAGCTGGCGCGCCTGTGCGCTCGTCCCGAGCCCCAGCTCGTCACGCACTGACTGCGTCCCCTGGCGGTGTCGCGAATCGCGCGGCACGGCCACCACGCAGCATTCTCGAAACCCAAGGCAGGACATGCAGCCCTTTTCCATCGCCGGTGTTCAGATGCGCGTCAGCGCCGCTGCGCCAAACGTGGCCGCCATGCTGCTTAAGCTGGACATCCTGAT
>JBGTFN010000343.1:0-21101 GCA_041747275.1 Gemmatimonadaceae bacterium
ACGGGTGAAGTCAACGGCGTCGCGAAAGCCGTATGGACCGAGCACTCCCATGGACTCGAGGCGTGCGAGGTTCTCGAACGCGCGCCCCGGATCCACCATGGTGGCAAGCACGGTGGCGTAGGGCGCAACCACCAGCTCGCGGCCGAGTCCCCGCTTGAGCGCGAGATCGGCCACGCCGAATGGACGGTACTGATAGGTGAAGTGCCGGTCGCGCACGTTGTACGCACTCTCGCTGATGCCCCACGGCACACCACGCACCGCGCCGTCACTCACGTGTCGTTCGATGACCCCCTCGTACGTTTGTGCAAGCACGGTATCGGGCAACGCATGCATGACAAGCAGCGGCATGATGTACTCGAACATGCTGCCGCTCCACGAGACGAGCGCGGGCTCGCCGGCGGCGTAGGTAAGGCCGCGACCCAGCCGGAACCAGTGTTCGGCGGGCACATCGTCCTTGGCGATGGCCAGAAAGCTGGCCAGACGCGCTTCAGAGGCGAGCAGATCATAGTACGACGGGTCGAGCGTGTGCGTGTGCTGCTGCAGACCGATCGAGAACAATTCGCGCTTGAAGTCGAACAGCACGCTGAAGTCCATCGACATGGCGTCACGGTGCGCCCAGTCGGCCAGCGTCTGCAAACGTTCCTGCAGCGCCGGTTCGATGGCGGCATCCTGCGCCAGTTCAAGACACGCCTGTCGCAACGCAATAAGATGTCCGGCCAGGTTGCCGCTGTCCACGGTGGAGATGTACGCCGGTTCGAGCACGCTCAGGTCGCGCAGATCGTACCAGTTGAAATAGTGTCCATGCAGACGCGCCATGCGCTGCATCGTGGCCGAGGTGCGTTCGAGTTGCTGCACCATGTCGGGCGCCGTGATGAACCCCAGATCCTTCGCACTCACGATCGCGAGCAGATGCAGCCCGATGTTCGTAGGCGACGTACGCATGGCGACCACAGGCTCCGGTGTCCCCTGGAAGTTGTCGGGCGCGAGCCAGCCCGTCTCCTCCGTGACGAATGCCTCGAAGAATTTCCAGTGCAGTTCCGCATAGCGACGTGCGTTGAGCGTCTGTTCCGCCGTGAGTTCACGCGGAGCTGGCAATCGCGTGGTGCTGAGCGCGTGCGCAACGGTTGGGGAGAAGAACCACAACACGAGAATCGGCAGCACGCTGAGCGCGAGCACCCAGAGCGGCTGCACATCCTCAGGCATCAGACGCCAGAGCACCCAGGCGAACAGCGCGAGCGCGCCGGCGCTGATCGGCCACATGGCGAGCCAGACTGCGCGGGGTCCACTGCCAACGGCGCGCTCGCTCTGCACCGCAGTCTGCCACTCCAGCAGATATCGCCGGGATGCGTACATTCGCCACAGTGTGCGCACGATCGCGTCCACCGAAAGCCACGCCTGATGCGGAAGGAACGTGAGCGCGAGCATCACCTGGCGCAGGCTCGTGCGAGCGTCGTTCCCTACGGCGCGGTAGTAGGCCCTGAGTGACTTGTCGAGCGGCGGACGGATGACGGCCATGAGCAGTTCGACGATCCACGGCGCGGCAATGATGGCGACGCCGAGCAGCGTCCAGCGCAACGCCGGCACCGGCAGCAGCAACCAGCCTGCCAGCAGGAATACAAACTGCGACAACTCCACGACGCTGCGCCGCAGGTTATCGATGATCTTCCAGCGGGACAGCAGTGACAGCCGATTGCGTTCCGGTCCCTGTGGGCCCGGCACGGTGCCCATGATCCAGGGCACCAGTTGCCAGTCGCCACGGATCCAGCGGTGCTTGCGCCGCGAGAAGGTCAGGTAGCGCGTCGGGTAGTCATCATAGACGATGACATCGGTGACCAATCCTGCGCGCGCGTAGTTTCCCTCGATGAGATCGTGCGAGAGCAGCGTGTTTTCGGGAAAGCGACCGTGCGTCGCCTTCTCGAACACCTCGACATCGTAGATGCCCTTGCCGGTGAAGCTGCCTTCGTCGAACAGGTCCTGGTACACATCCGACACCGCTGTTGTGTACGGATCGACTCCCGGATGCCCAGAGTAGATTGTGGCGAATGCCGAGCGATGTGCGCTGGGCAGTGACACGCCCACTCGCGGCTGCAGGATTCCGTGTCCGCGCATCACTCGGCCGCGTGCCGGTTCGTACACTGCGCGATTGAGCGGATGAGCAATTGCGCCGATCAGCCCGGGTGCGGCGTCGGGCGGCAGCACGGTGTCGGAGTCGAGCGTGATGACATAGCGCACACCGCGCAGCACCCCTACTGAGCCCACCACGACATTGAACGGTTCACGGTTGCCCGTGAGCACGAACCGATTGAACTCGCCCAGTTTGCCACGCTTGCGTTCCCAGCCCATCCAGACGCCTTCGCGTGGATTCCATCGGCGCGGTCGGTGAAAGAGGAAGAACGCATCCTTGCGCTCACTCGCGTAACGCGCGTTCAGCGCTTTGACTCCCTGCACGGCCGCTTCAACGATCCCATCATCGTCGGGCGTGCTCTCCAACGGGGAGTCAGTGAAGTCGCTGAGAACCGCAAAGTGCAGGTTGCTTTCACGGTTGGCGAGGAACTGCACTTCCAGATTCTGCAATGCCTCCTCGACCGCTTCGACACTCGCGAACAGCGTGGGAATCACAACCGCGGTTCGGCACTCAGGTGGCACGCCGTGCGTGCGAAGGTCGAGCTTTGGCAGCGGATTCGGCGGCATCAAGGCCGTCACCAGGCGGTTCACCACGGTGACCGCCAACTCACTCGCCGGAATCGCGCCCAGGATCAGCGCGATGAACCAGTACTCGCGCACGACGGGCCCACCCAGCCAGAGCAGAGCGGCGAGCGCCGCGATCATCGTCGTGCTCACACCGGCCAGATACACCACCGTCGGATGGCGCCGCACCTGCTTGTGCAGCGACTCACCGATGCTGGGCACGTAGTTGGTCATGCGCTCGAGTTGTGCGAGACCTTCGTCGATCAGATAGAAACCGACATGATCGCGCCGGCCGTCGTGGCCCGAATGAACGAGCGCCGCGCGTGCTAGCTCAACGGCCAGCTGCGCGACATCCGACTCCACACGCTTCGTGCGCCTCGCAATGCGTTCCACCACATGCCGGTAGCGGTCGCGGGTCTGGAAAGTCATGCGCGCGTAGTAGCCGAGCGGATCCTCGCGCAGCACCGCGTCGACGCGGCTCTCCTGTTCCACGAAGGTGCGCCAGTCCACTCGCGCGACCGCACGCAGACTGGTGATGCTGTTCGCCATCACGACTTGCGTAAGCGCCAGCCGTTGTGTGGCACGCGCGGTGGCGTCCTCCGCGCTCAGCGCCTCTTCGGAGATCCAGTGCTGCAGCCGGACCACCGCGGGCAGCGACCCGCCTTCGGCGCGCAGTTGGTGCAGGAATCGCGCGACGAACGTGTCGCTGAGCGAGCGAGCATCTGCAGTGAAGCGCGCGAGCGCGCCTTCGAGCGAAAATCCGCCCGCTTCCGCAGCCTGGGTGATGAGCGCCGCGGCCTCGTCGGCGCGCGCGATTTCCTGCAATCGTTGCGTGGTGCGCAGCGACATTCGCCGCACATTCTCAAGCAGGCCAAGTCGCAGCATGGCCGGAATTGCCCACAGCTCGCCAAGTGTGAGCACCTGCACTTCCTGAAACGCGCCCACGAATGCGCTGGCGTTGTCGTGGTCGACTCGGCCTTCGCTGTGCGAAATCAGCGTGATCGCGATTTCGTAAATGCGCGGATATCCAGCCAGCGGACCGGATGCCAGCGTGGGCAATTCGCGGTAATAGTTTCGCGGCAGACTTTCGCGCACTTCATCGATGTGCTCACGCAGCACGTGATAGTTGTCGAGCAGCCAGTCACCAGCGGGACCTACATCGGCGCGCCGGTCACTGTGCTCGGTCAGCTCCGCGTGCGCTCTCGCCAGAATGCGCGACGTCTGTGCAAGTCGCGCCAGCAGCGGCGTACGCTGCCGCGCAGGCGTCGTGGACAACTCCTGACCGGTCGCCAGCTCGCGTGCGCGTTCACTGAGGTGCTCGGCGCCAAAGAGTTCGCCACGAATCGGACCGGTGAGTACGTCCTCGCCGGTCGGCTTTCGTCGCGTTCCGGAGCGGAAGCGAAGCTTTTGCAGTGTGGTGAACAACGCGATGATCGAACTCCTGGGAGATGGGGACGCGTTGCTGGCGTTCGCCGGACGAGTCCTTTGTGGTACGCATTCAAGTCAGCTGTAATCAGATAGTATGTGCCTCTCACACAGGCAACACACATTGCTCGCTGGTGGTAGCGCACGCTTGCGCCCACCCGCGCGCGATGCCACGGGAACGCTATCGCCTGTCTGCGTGCGGCTGTGTTCGCTTTCGCTGTGATGGCCGTGCTGTTCACTCGTGACTGTTCCGACAGAACGATGCTCGAGCGGGTGTGATTTTTCGCACCGTCGCGGCGCGCACGTGTTCCTGCCTTCGTGGCCCTGATGGCGCGCGCCACCGCGCTTACCGTTCGGCACGGCACAGCGAAACGTAACTTTATACTGAGCACCTCATGCAGCTCATGCACACGCTCGCGTCACGTGGCGCGGCCATCACCCTGCTCACGCTCGCCGTCGCTGCGTGCGGATCGGACGCGTCGACGGGTCTTGGAGCCGATGACGGCAGTGCGCGACTGACTGCACAGGTGGGCAACTCCAGCCGTACGACCACCACCGCAGCGAATTGCAATGGCAATCTCGCGGCCATCACGGTGGATCAGGTGACCGTACCGAGCGGCGCCACGTGCACACTCAGCGGAACGCGTGTGCTCGGTGACGTGAAGGTGCGATCCGATGCGAGCCTGCTCACGAGTGCCGCGAGAATCGATGGCAGCATTCAGGCGGACGATGCGCTCACCGTGGCCACGCGCAACTCCACGTTGGTGGATGGAGATATTCAGGTGAAGCGCCGCGCTACTGCGAAGGCCCGCACTGGCGGCGGTGTGCGTCTGAACAGCAACCGGGTGGCGCAGAAACTGCAGCGCAAGGAAAACTTGCCCGCGCCCACGGGCAGCGGCAGTATCGCTGGCGATAAGGAGGATCAATGTCGGCCCATGTAGCTTGGCACGCGCGGCACCTGGCGGGCGGTGGCGCCGGGAGCGCGATCACACGGGAAGTGCGGTAGTCGGCACCGCTTGCGACCAACCGTAGTTTGGCGGTAGCGTGCGGTCGGCGGCCCCGGTCGCTTCCCACCACTGGCTCCCCCTCCCCGCACCGCCAAGCCATGCCGGCCCTCCTGCTTGTCGCCTCGATCGTACTCTTTGCCGTAGCCTATCGAATCTACGGCACGTGGATCTCCCGACAGTTCGGGCTCGACGATACACACCGCGTGCCGTCCCAGACGCAGTACGACGGCACGGACTTCGTGCCCACACAGACGCCTGTCCTGTTCGGTCACCACTTTTCGTCGATTGCAGGAGCCGGACCGATCGTCGGTCCGATCCTGGCCGGTCTGTTCTTCGGGTGGGTACCGGCCGTGATCTGGATCGTGCTTGGCTCGATCTTCGTGGGCGGCGTGCATGATTTCGGCTCGATGATCGCATCGGTGCGACACAAGGCGCGGTCGGTAGCCGAGCTTGCCCGCGACTATATCACGCCACTCTCCTTCAAGCTGTTCCTCGCCTTCATCTGGCTGGCGCTGGTCTATGTGATCGTCGTCTTCATGGACCTGACCGCGGCGTCGTTCGTGGACACGTTCGACACGGGCGGTGCGGAGTCGGCACAGGGAACCGGGGTAGCCGTCGCGTCCGGGATCTTCATCGTGCTGGCGCTGATCATGGGCGTTGGCACGCACAAGTACAAGGTGAAGCTCGGTGCCTCGACACTCGTCTTCGTGCCGCTGCTGTTTCTGGCCATCGCCTGGGCGGCGGGGCTGCACTCCGATGGCAGCTACATCCCCGAGATGTTCGCCAACCCCAAGCACTTCTGGATTGTGCTGCTGGTGGCATACTGCGTGATCGCCTCGGTGACGCCCGTCTGGGTCTTGCTGCACCCGCGTGACTACCTCTCGTCGTTCCTGCTCTACGCGGTGATGCTCGGCGGTGGCATCGGCGTGATCGTGGGCGGTGTAATGGGCGGACTCGAAACCACCTGGCCGGCGTTCGTGAGTTCGTCGCATCCCGTGTTTTCCGAAGTGGCGCACCTTGGTCCGCTCTTTCCGATTCTGTTCATCACCATCGCCTGCGGCGCCTGCTCCGGCTTCCATTCGGTCGTCTCGTCAGGCACGACGGCCAAGCAGGTGCAGTGCGAGACGGACACCCGCCGCATCGGTTATGGCGGCATGCTGGTCGAGGGTGTCGTGGCGGTGCTGGCATTGGCCACGATCATGGGCATGACATTCGGCCCTGAGGCGCTGCGCGGCAATCCGGTGGTGCTGTTCTCGACCGGCATCGGCCGTTTCATGAACATGCTCGGCATTCCCGTGAAGTTCGGCAGCATGCTCGGTCTGCTGGCGCTGTCCACGTTCCTGCTCACCACGCTCGACACGTGCACGCGCCTTGGCCGCTACGTGCTGCAGGAGTTCTTCGCCTGGGACAACTCCCGGAGCGCAACGCGCTGGCTGGCGACCATCGTCACGCTGACACCACCGGCCGCGCTCGCGTTCGTGACGTACACCACGCCCAGCGGCGAAGTGATTCCGGTGTGGCGCGCGATCTGGCCCGTCTTCGGCGGCACCAACCAGTTGCTGGCCGGCCTCGCGCTGCTGGCGCTGACCATGTGGCTGCGGCGTACGGGGCGGAAATGGATCTTCGCAGCCGTACCGATGGTGTTCATGGTGGTGATGACAGTCTCCGCCCTGATCCTGCTGGTCTCGAATGCGAACACCGTCACAGCGGTTCGGGCGATTGCTGCGTTTCTTCTTGCACTGGCTTGTGTGATGCTGTTCGAGGCCGCCCGTGCCTTCCGCATGCCGCAGGTCACGCCGGAGGATGTGGTGTTGGCCAACGGCGACATCCGGCCGGCAATCGTCTGAACTCGAAGGTTCCGCACTGCGCCCGCATTGCTCGTACTCGAACGCGCCGCATTTCTTCGTCCCTGAACGCCTCGCTTCCATGATTCCTCAGCTTCTGCTTCGGGCATTGCTTCCAGCGACGATCGTCGCAGCCGTTGTGGGCTCGGCGACCGCGTCGTCGCCGTCCACGGCTGCCGCCTACAGCGTGCGGGATTCGCGTGCAGCGTCGCTGTTCGATTCGGTGGGCGTGTACACGGCCGCGAAGGCGGAACGCGGCAAGGCCGTGTACACGGCCGTCTGCGCGGAGTGTCATGAACTCGAAGACTTCACACACCCCGACTTCCGCGCCGAGTGGAATGGGGTGTCGCTCTACGAGTTCTTCGAGAAGGTGCGCACCACCATGCCCGACGAGAACCCCGGCACGCTCGCTCGCGAGCAATATGTGGACGTCGTCACGTACGTGCTCCAGTTGAATGAGTTGCCCGAAGGGCCCGCCGAGTTCACCGGCGACTCGGCCAGCGCCAGCGTCGTGTTGCTCAAGTTGCCGCCGCGCGGCCACTGATTTCGCCTCGTCCGAGACGGTGATCAGCGCTCGGCCGACAGCGGGGTAGGTACACGCGCCTTCGTCCGTGTACAAAATGTCTTGACAGTATTCCGGGCGATTGCTAATGTCGCCCGTCCCGCCTGAAGTGCGGTCGCTTTTCTGGCGATCGCAGTCCGTCCCGCCTCACTTCCCTTTCAAGCATTCCGGGTGTCAGCGCCGCGCATGTACTGCGCCGTGTGTGGCTTCCGTTGCACCAAAGTGTCGATGCAGCCGTGTGCGCCGGTGTCTCCCACCGTCGCGGGCATCGGCATTCGTATGATCCTGCCGTGGATCGTGCCGTCAACCACGTTGAGTTATGGGGGAGTAGCTATGGGAACGCCTCGGGACCCGAGAAGCACTGTGCATCGGCCACGCCGACTGTGGCAGATGTTGCAAGTCGGTGTCGTCGCAGTAGTCATCAGCACCGCAGCAGCGAGCGCACAGGCACAGGGTGCCGTGGGCACCGTGACTGGCCGCATCACTGATTCCACGTCTGGCGCTCCAGTGGCGCAGGCGCGCGTGCTGGTCACGGGCACCACGATCGGAACGCTGACAAGTGAAAATGGGAGTTACACGCTGGCACAGGTGCCGGCCGGCGCGACATCACTGAGCATCGCGCGCGTCGGATACAGCGCGCGCACCGTTACCGCCAACGTCACGGCGGGTGCGACTACCACGCTGAACATTCAGCTCGGACAGGCCGCGTTCTCGCTCGCCGCGGTCGTGTCGACGGCCACGGGTACGCAGAGAAAAGTGGAGCTGGCCAACGCCACCGCCACGGTGAACGTGGCGGAGCGGATCGCCGAGCTTCCCGTCACGAACCTCTCGCAGGTGCTCACCGGCCGTGCTCCCGGCGTCTCGGTGGTGTCCACCGGCGAGCCCGGCGCGGGCTCCCGCGTGCGCATTCGCGGCCAGTCGTCCATCTCGCTTTCGAACGAGCCCGTGGTCATCATCGACGGCGTGCGCGTGGCCTCCAACACCGGCAGCTCGGCGATTGGTGTCGGCGGGCAGAGCCCGTCGCGCCTCGACGACATCAACCCGGAAGAGATCGAGAGCATCGAGATCGTAAAGGGTCCCTCGGCCGCCACGCTCTACGGCACGGAGGCCGCCGCCGGCGTCATCAACATCACCACCAAGCGCGGCAAGGCGGGTCGTACGAGCTGGAACGTATACAGCGAGTTCGGACTCACGCAGGACCCACGCTTCGGCGAATATCCGTCGCTGTACAACGGGTG
Organism: Gemmatimonadaceae bacterium; assembly: GCA_041747275.1. Lineage (GTDB taxonomy): Bacteria > Gemmatimonadota > Gemmatimonadetes > Gemmatimonadales > Gemmatimonadaceae > JAABRT01. The sequence continues at coordinate 8,765 of JBGTFN010000343.1, forward strand.
GGGTCGCAACACGACCACCGGGGCCGCCGGGCGCTGTGAGTTGCGCGGAGTCGCGGACGGAAGCTGCACCCAGGACAGCGTGCGCACCGGCAACATCCTCAACATCGACTCGCTCACACCCATCGATGTCGGACAGCGCCGCCAGTTCGGCGCGCAGGTGTCCGGTGGCAGCGATCGCATCCAGTACTTTTTCTCCGGTGAAGTCGAGCGGGAAGACGGCACCTACCGGATGCCTGACGGTGAGATCGCGCGCCTGCAGGCCGAGCGCGGTGTCACGAGCCTGCCGCGCAACCAGGTGCGGCCGCAGGGTTTGGATCGAAACAACCTGCGCCTGAACGTCTCGACACAGGTGGCACCGGGCGCCACCCTCCAGATCTCGACCGGCTACGTGAGCAGCAACATCCGTCGTCCCCAGAACAACGACAACGCCAACGGCCTCATGGTGCAGGCCATGGGCGGCAACTGGGATGCGGGCCGAACCGACTCGCGCGGCGTGCCCATTCCCGGCATGTTCAGCTTCCCCATCGGTGACGTGTTCTCGCGCACGACGACTCAGAGGCTCAACCGCTTCATCAACTCGGCGACGGGGCGCTGGGAACCCAGCGAGTGGCTCAGCCTGCGCGCCACGGTGGGCTACGACTACTCCATGCGTGACGATCTCGGTATCAACCTCTTCAACCAGGGCGTGAACAACTTCCCGGCTCGCAACGGTACGCTCACCTCCGTTCGCACTACGATCGGGCAGGGCACCGTGGACCTTGGCGGCACGGTGTCGAGATCGCTGACCGGCTGGCTCGGCAGCAAGACATCGCTGGGCATGCAGTTCATTCGCAACGATTTCGAGCAGACGTTGGCTACGGGTGAGAACCTGCCCCCGGGTGGAACAACGATCAGCGCTGCGGCCATCCGCAACGCCACGCAGGCTTTCGATTACGCGCGCACCCTCGGGTACTACGTGGAGCAGCAGTTCTCGCTCCGCGATCGGCTCTTCCTCACCGGTGCAGTGCGTCGGGACGCGGCCAGCGCGTTCGGTTCGGAGGCACGTTCCATCTACTATCCGAAGCTTGGCGCCTCTTGGCTGCTCTCCGAAGAGGGGTTCTTCCCGCAGCAGAACTGGTTGCAGTCGCTGCGCCTCCGCGCCACCTATGGTGCCTCGGGACAGCTTCCGGGAACCACTGACGCGCTTCGCTTCTACACCCCCAACCCGGCAACGCTCTCGGGTGGTGTCGATGCTCCCTCGGTGACGTTGAACGCGCTCGGCAACAGCGAGCTGAAGCCGGAGTTCGGTGCCGAAGTGGAGAGCGGATTCGACGCGACGCTGTTCGACGGCCGCACGAATCTCGTGGTCACCTACTACAACAAGACCACGCGTGACGCACTCGTGGAGCGCGATATCGCGCCGTCCATCGCCGGCATCCAGTCGCGTTTCGAGAACATCGGTGAAGTGCGCAACTCCGGCTTCGAGTTGGAGTTCACGCAGCGGCTCCTCGATCGCGAAAGCATCTACGCCGAGATCCTGATCAACGGCTCCACGAACCGGAACGAGGTGATCACGCTTGGCGAAGGCGTTCGCCCCATTCTGACGGGCGCCGGCAGCCGAATCACCATGCGCCAGCAGCCCGGCTATCCGCTGTACGGTATGTGGGGGCGCACGTACACCTACAACGACGCGAACGGCGATGGCATCCTGGCCGCCGCGGAGATGTCCTACAGCGACACCGCGGAATACATCGGGCCCTCGTTCCCGACGCGTGAGATCCAGATCATGCCCACGGTCGAACTCTTCAACCGCTCGCTGCGTCTGTCGGCGCTGATCGACAGCAAGTCGGGCATGCTCAAGTTCAACAACACGCTGCGACACATGTGCCAGGGTGGCGCGTCTTGCCGCGGCCGCTATGACCCGACGGCGCCGCTCGAAGATCAGGCAGCGGCAATCGCGGCGCAGCCGCCGAACGGCATCTTCACGGGCTTCTTCGAAGATGGTTCGTTCACGCGCCTGCGCGAGCTCTCGTTGTCCTACACGATGCCGCAGCGCTGGACCAACGCCGTTCGCGCGCAGCGCTGGACGGTCACAGCAACGGGTCGCAACCTGTTCGTCTGGACGCCATTCAGCGGCCTCGACCCCGAGACGACACAGAGCAACACCGACAACCGCGGCAACGAGGAGTTCTTCTCGACGCCTCCGATGCGGCAGTGGACGCTGCGCATGAACTTCAACTACTGACCAGACGCCCGATGCCCAGCAATCATTTCAAGCAGATCACGCGGTGGGTGTGCCTGCCGGCTGTTGCCGCCGCCACCCTCGGCGCGTGCAGCGTCGACTCCCAGCTCGACATCACCGACCCGGACGTGCTCAACGTCGGCGACTTCAACAGCCCCGCCGGTGCGACCCCCGTTCGTCTCGGCGTGATCGGCGACTTCACGGTCGCCTTCTCCGGCACGCAGGATGGCGTGGTGGTGATGTCGGGCAACCTGGCCGACGAGGTCTACTCCACCGATACCTTCGACGGTCGCCTTTTCCCCAACCAGCGCACGACCAACGATCAGCTCGACCAGGTGGCGACGGCGTATCGCAACCTGCACAGGGCGCGCGTCGGCGCCTCCCGCGTGGTGCCGATTCTTAAGGAGTTCACACCCACTGCCACGGCCAACATCGCCGAGATCTATGCGATCCGTGGCTATTCGGAGATCTTCTTCGCCGAGCTGTACTGCTCGGGCGTGCCGTTCTCGAGCGAAGACACGTTCGGCCAGCCGCTCACCACGGAGCAGATGCTGCAGACGGCGCTTGCCAGCTTCGACTCGGCGCTGGCAATCGTCGGCACCGACGTCAAGATCCGGTCGCTGGCGCAGGTGGGACGCGCGCGCGTGTTGCTCAATCTCAATCGTGCGAGCGATGCCGCTCAGGCGGTGAACGGCGTGCTCACGACCTTCAAGTACGAGACGTTTCATTCGCAGGCTTCCGGACGCCAGGAAAACGGCATCTGGAATGCGCTCTCGGTGACGTCACCGCGCTACTCGTTGTACAACAAGGAGAAGAACGTGGAGTTCCTGCGCACGCCGGCCGATCCGCGTGTGCCGTGGGCCGCCACCACGCGCCGTGGCTTCAACGCGGCGCACACCAACATCAACGACCAGCGCAAGTACTCGCGCATCGGATCGGTGGCGCTGGCCGACGGCGTTGAAGCGCGTCTCATTGAGCTCGAGGCGCGGCTGCGTGGCGGGACGCAGGCCGATCGTCAGGCCGTGTACGATGGCCTGAATGCACTGCGTGGACAGTGGCAGGCACTCGGGTATGCCACGGCAATTGCAGCGCTCACCGGCGGCGCGCCCACCACGCAAGCAGCGGCGGTGGACCAGCTGTTCGAAGAGCGCGCCCTCTGGATGTGGCTGACCGGCCACCGTCTAGGCGACCTGCGTCGGCTCGTGCGGCAGTACAATCGTAACGAGAGCGACGTCTTCCCGAGTGGCCCGCTGCGCGCGCCGTTGACCGGCAACTACGGCACCGACGTGAACTTCGTCATTCCCGCAGCCGAGACGAACAACCCCAACTTCTCTGGCTGTATCGACCGGGGCGCCTGAACAACGCATCAACGCGCATCAGGCAGGAAACGGGCGGCACCGAATCCGGTGCCGCCCGTTTGTTTTCCAGTGCAACTCGTGATGCGCCGCGTCAGCGCTCTCGGCCTGACGATCCCGTTTTGCGCCCGCCTTCTTCCACCCCAGCTTCACCGCCACGCAGGTAGCCGCGGACGCACTTCACGGGTTGCCTGAATCGGGATACGCAACGCGCACGGTTGGTCGAAGTACAAAGCCCGGACGGAAATGCTTCCGTCCGGGCTTCGTGTTTGAGGCCCAATGGGCGGCGGCCGAATGGCCTCCCAACAGAGCGCCAGACGGGGTTGAGCCAAAGGGCCGAAACACATGGGCATCAGTTTCAGTACCTTCGGCGCTTCGGCTCCCGCCTCTTCGGCAACTGCCCGTCTTGCACATCGGGCATAGTGCACACCGACGCCGTACTGTCGCCCTACCTCCCTGCCTTCTTCCGTCCGATATCCACCGCCTTGAACCCCGCCTCACCCCAACCGATTACAAACACACTGAACCCCTGCTGCATGCGCATCTCGATGTCGGCATCGCTCGCGGGATACCCGCACGGCACGTTGTACTCCTTGCACGCCGCGAGCACTTGCTGAATTGCGGCTTCCCATGCCACCGCGTCGACCTGGCGCTGGCCGCTGGCATCGGTGGACGAGAACACACCGCGCAATGTGCCAGCGCCCGGGAACAACACCCCGATGCCCGGCACGGCGGCGATCTCTCGCACATTCGCGAGTCCCGCCTTGCTCTCCACGATCGCAAAGTTCACGAGTTCTCCGCTCTTGTTGAGCGGCCACACGTCAGCCTTCTGCTTGTACGCATCGGCGCTCATTCCCCAGCGCGCTGGTGCCTCGCCCACCCTTTCGGCGCGTGTTCCACCCTGCGACTTGAAACGCATTGCGGCGATTCCCTGGCGAAGTTCATCAGCCGTTTCGACATCGACAAACACGATGCCGTTCACGCCGAGGTCGAGCTGCTTGCCGATGCGTTCACGCGCGAGCGCAGGATTTTCTGCGATACCGGGCGTCTTCACGAACAGCGGTGCCATCATGGACGCCGAGTGTCCGGCGTGCTGCGCGCGCGCCTTCGTCACGCCGGCGGCAAAGTCCACGAACGACGCGTAACCCGCGTCGAAGTTGCCCTCCATCGTGCCGTCGAAAATGTAGTCTGCTCGCATCATGCCAACCGCCTCAGCCGCATGCTGCGCAGCCGACTTGACCGAATCAGCAGGCATTGCGGCGGCGCCGGGACGTACGCGGCGATTGGCCGGCGCGTACAAACCGAACACCGGCGTCTTCGCCTCGAGCAGGCTGATCACGGGATTGAGACGTGCCTGCGCTGCTGACGGTGCGGCGCTGATTGCGAGCAGTGCGCCCGCGGCGAGAAGGGTACGGACGGAAGTAAGCGCGTGCGGCATGTATGCTGTGCTCGGGGAGGGAGAGGAAGGAGTCGGCAGGCTGGAATGAACACTCGGCAGACGACAGTCGGGCGGCGTCAGTCGTCGTGCGTGGCTTCGTACTTGGCTTGCTCAAACACACGGTCCGTCGCCTGCGCCTTGTCACGCCGCTTGGCCGCCTGCATCGCGAGGCTGCGTGTGCCCGATGTCTTCAGCGCGGGCAGCGACAGCAGCTTTTCGACGGTCTCGGAACCGCATGCCGGGCAACGCACCGTGTCGCCTGACCGCACGAGCAATTCAAAGGTGTTGTTGCAGCTCTGGCACGCAAAATCGAACATCGGCATGACGGTACCTCGGGTGGGGGTTTCGATTGCAGTCCGATTGGCCTTCGATCGCGGTTCGAACGCAGAGGCACGGCCCCTGTTCGCGGCCCACCGTCAACGAGACGATCACGCAAGCATACGCGCGACTACGGCTACAGCGCTGTGATCTCCGTGTGAGGAACCGAGGCGAGGGCGCCTTGGCCCAACCGGCGGGAGCCGAAGAGCCGAACGCACCCGGGCGGACTCGGAGGTCTGCTCACCGGGCCTGACGGGGTGAGGCCGAACAGGGCGTCCACTATGGGAACTCCTATGGACACCGTGAACCCCCCTTCGGCTCCACCCCGTCCGGCCCCGCCACACTGATGCTTCACTTCCACCTTCGGTTCGGCAGTTCGGCTCCTGCCCGTTCGGCGGTTCCTCGGTCGCCTCGAACACCCCAGTTTTACGCCCGCATCTTCACGAAGTGGCGTACACGTGCGTCTCCGCCTGCGCACCCGGATGCACCACCGCGCCATAACGCGCCGGGCCCACCGTCTGCGCATATCTCCAGATGGCCCCCGATTGGAAGTCGTGCTGCCGCGGCACATACTCGGCGCGACGCTGCTCCAGATCCTCCGCTGTCAGCTCGACATCGATCGTGCCCGCGTCCGCGTCGATGGTGATGACATCGCCGTCACGCAGCAGCGCGATCGGCCCGCCGAGCACCGCTTCCGGTCCGACATGTCCCACGCAGAGCCCGCGCGTGGCGCCTGAGAAGCGTCCATCCGTCACGAGTGCCACCGCCTCTCCCATGCCCTGTCCGTAGATGGCCGAGGTGGTGGACAGCATCTCGCGCATGCCCGGGCCGCCCGCAGGGCCCTCGTTGCGAATCACCAGCACGTCGCCGGGCGTGTACCGCTTGGCCATCACGGCAGCCATGCACTCCTCCTCGCTCTCGAACACCAGCGCCGGTCCACTGAAGCTGCGCTTCTTGCAGCCGGCCACCTTCACGATCGCTCCATCCGGTGCGAGTGAGCCGCGAAGCGCCACTAGTCCGCCGGTGGGCGAGAGCGGAGCCGACACCGGCCGCACGACCTGCTGTCCCTCGGGCACGACCACATTCGCGAGGTTCTCCGCCATGGTCTTGCCCGTGACGGTGAGGCAGTCGCCGTGCAGGAAGCCGCCGTCGAGGAGCGCTTTGAGAATGACCGGCACGCCACCGATCTCGTGCACGTCGCTGGCCAGATACTGCCCGCCGGGCTTGAGATCGGCGATGAGCGGAGTGCGACGAAAAACCGCGTCCACGTCGAACAGGTCGAAGCGGATACCGGCCTCGTTGGCCAGCGACGGCAGGTGAAGCGCGGCATTGGTGGAGCCGCCGGTGGCCGCGACGATGGCGGCGGCATTTTCGAGCGCCTCACGCGTCACAATCTGGCGCGGGCGGGGACCATGCTCCACCAGGCGCATGATGGCGGTACCGACCGCATCCGCCCACGCGGCGCGATCCGCGTGCGTGTTCGGCGGACTCGAGGAGCCGGGCAGCGCGAGACCAATCGCCTCGGCCACATACGCCATGGTGTTGGCGGTGTAGTGTCCGCCGCATGCTCCCGACCCCGGGCAGGCGACTTTTTCCAGGCTGGTGAGCTCTTCGGTGCTCATGCGTCCTGTGGCGTGCGCTCCGACGGCCTCGAACACGTCGAGGACGGAGACGTCCTTCCCGTGATGTTTTCCCGGCATTATCGAGCCACCATAAAGAAATACAGACGCCACATCTAGCCTTAGCATCGCCATCATCAGGCCCGGAAGCGTCTTGTCGCAACCTGCAATCCCCACCAACGCATCGTAGCAGTGGCCGCGAACCGTGAGCTCCACCGAGTCGGCAATGATCTCTCGGCTCACCAGCGAGGCTTTCATGCCGCGATGTCCCATGGCGGTCACATCCGTGACCGTGATCGTCGTGAACTCGCGTGGCGTACCGCCCGCCGCCTTCACCGCCGCCTTGGCGCGCTCTGCCTGCCACTTGAGGCCAATGTTGCACGGCGCCGCTTCATTCCAGCTTGAGACAACCCCGACCAGCGGGTTGCTGATGTCTCGCTCGTCCAGTCCCATCGCGTAAAAGAAGGAACGGTGCGGGGCGCGCTCCGGACCTTCGGTGGCATGGCGGCTGGGGAGGGTACGCTTGTCCATCGAGGCTCCGGGAGGGATGAGGCGGGAAGGTGAGGGATATGACGTTCCGTGCTACGGACCAGCCCGCAGCTACCGTTGAAAATGCATACCAACGCTCCGGCCGATCCTCGCGTAGCTTTCCAAGCAGGTCAAGCCCCCTTCCAATTGCTCTTGCGCTCCCTGCGCTTGAACGAAGGTTAGGGGCATCCCACCCGACCTCGGAGACTGACTGCATGAAGGTGCTCGCCGCTGGTGTTGCTGTCGCCACCACGCTCGTCGTCACGATGGTGTCCGTCAGCAACGGTCGTCCGGCCGATGACGTACGCTGGTTTGATGACCCGTTCACCACCGCGCCGTCGCCAGCTGTGGAGCGCGCCTTGCTCACGCCCACGCTCACGAACGTGCCCACCTCGCTTTCTCGGGCGTCGTTCACACGCACCGCGAGCATGGCACCGACACGCGCCCTGGGCGCGCGCGGCATCGAGATCGACGCGCTTGACGCGGTGATCAATCGCTACTGCGGACAGTGCCACAATCCCACGATGAAGCGTGGCAACCTGGTATTGCGCGGCTACTCGCTCGACACGCTCATGTCCAACCTCGCGCTCTCGGAGAAGATGATCCGAAAGCTGCGTGCGGACATGATGCCGCCACCTGGTTCGCGCCGTCCTCAGGGCGATACGCTGCTCGCCCTCGTGGAAACGATGGAGCAGATGATCGACAATGCCGGACCCATCAATCCGGGGTCGCGTGTCTTTCAGCGGCTCAACCGTCCGGAATACGAACGCGTGGTGACCGACCTGCTTGGTGTGCACATCAACGCGGCCGACTATCTGCCGCTCGACACCAAGAGCGCGAACTTCGACAACATTTCCGATGCGCAGGCGCTCTCCGCCACACTGCTTGACTCGTACCTGAACGCAGCGGCCGCGGTGAGCCGCATGGCGGTCGGTGATCGCAAGGCTACACCGTCGCAAACCACGTATCGCACGTCGCCGTTCGCATCGCAGCATCCGTGGGATCATGTGGAAGGCACGCCATACGGAACGCGCGGTGGTCTCGTGGTGCGCCACACGTTTCCCGCGGACGGCGAATACGAGTTCCGCATGAACGTTGGCGGTGGCGTCGGTATGCACATCGAAGATCTCGATATCTCGATCGACGGTGAGCAGGTCGCGTTGCTGCACTACGACAAGGGCATTGCGCGCAACGGTCTCTCCGCTGACGCACCGGCTGGTGCCGATTATGTGCGCAGCTCGCCGATCAAGGTCAAGGCGGGACAGCGCATGGTGTCCGTCGCCTTCGTGCGCCGGAACGATGGTCCGTACGAAGACTTGATTCGTCCCACGGATTGGTCGCGCGCGTCGGGCGGAACGGGTGCTCCCGGCACCACCGAACCGCCGCCGCTCATGGACGTGCTCGTTGCCGGTCCGTACAACGTGACTGGCGTGTCGGACTCGCCGAGCCGGGCGAACCTGTTCACGTGCCGTCCGACGGAGCGCAAGGCGCAGCGCGCGTGTGCAGAGAAGATCCTCACCGGGCTGGCCACGCGTGCGTACCGCCGTCCACTTACGGAGCACGATCGCACGAGCCTGATGTCGTTTTATGACAACGCCGCCACTGACCCGACGCACGGTTTCGACGATGGTGTGCGCACGGCCCTGCAGGCGATGCTCGCGAGCCCGCACTTCATCTTCCGCTTCGAAGGCATGCCGGATAACGCGGTCGTGGGTACCGATGTCGCCATCGGTGACATCGAGCTCGCGTCGCGCCTGTCGTTCTTCCTCTGGGGCACAATTCCTGACGCGCGCCTGAAGTCGCTGGCGGACAAGGGACAGTTGTCAAAGCCCGCTACGCTGCAGGCGGAAGTGAAGCGCATGCTCGCCGACCCGCGCGCGGAGGCGTTGTCCACTCGATTTGCCGCGCAGTGGCTGCGGTTGCAGGACCTGGAGAAGGTGCATCCCGATGCATTTCTCTTCCCGGACTATGACCTGCATCTGTCGGCGTCGATGCAAAAGGAAACCGAGCTGTTCTTCAATTACCTGGTGCGCAACGACAAGAGTCTCTTCGAACTGTTCACGGCCGACTACACATTCGTGAACGAGCGTCTGGCCCGGCACTACGGCATCCCCGACGTGTCAGGGCCCACGTTCCGTCGCGTGGCCTACACCGAACCCGACCGACGCGGCATTCTCGGACACGGCAGTGTGCTCGTGCAGACGTCGCTCGGCAATCGCACGTCGCCGGTGCTGCGCGGCAAGTGGGTGATGGAGGTGCTGATCGGCATGCCGCCGCCACCGCCGCCCCCCGACATTCCTGATCTCGAGCAGACGCAGGACAGCAAGGACGGCAAGCCGCTCACCACGCGTGAGCGCATGGAAATGCACCGGGCCAATCCCACGTGCAACTCCTGCCATCAGTACATGGACCCGATCGGTCTCGCGCTGGACAACTTCGACGTGACCGGTCGCCTTCGGTACCGCGAGAATGGTGCGCCGCTCGACACGCGCGGCACGATGTACGACGGCATGGAGGTCAGCACACCGTCGGACCTCAATGCATCGCTGCTTTCGCGTCCTATCCCACTCGTGCGTTCGTTCTCCGAAAACCTCATGGCATACGCCATCGGTCGACGCGTAGAAGATTTCGACCAGCCCGCCATTCGCAAGCTGGCAGGCGATGTGGCGAAACAGGACTACAAGCTCTCGGCGTTCGTTCTGGGCGTCGTGAACAGCAAGGCGTTCCGTACCAAGCGCGTCGAGCCCACTGTGGCCGATGACATGCAGCATTGAGCCGCACCTAGCCACAGAGCCTGACCCACCCGCACCGACGAATCCCATGAATATCCTGACGCACAAGCATCTGCATCGCCGCACGTTTCTTCGTGGACTGGGCGCAGTCGTCGCCCTGCCCTACCTCGACGCGATGGAGCCGGCCGGACGCGCATTCAAGAAGTTCGGCGCAACGGGTGCGGCCACCGGCAAGACGCGGCTCGTCGCGATTGAGGCGGTACACGGTGTAGCCGGCAGCAACGCATGGGGTGCGGCCAAGCATCTATGGGCTCCGGAGGGCATCGGGCGCAACTTTTCGTTCAGCCAGGACAGCGCGCTCGCACCGCTCGAGCCGTGGCGCAAGTATCTCACCATCGTGAGCAATACTGACGTGCGCATGGCCGAAGCGTTCGAAGCGCCGGAGATCGGCGGTGATCACTTCCGCTCCAGTGCCGTCTTCCTCACGCAATCGCATCCCAAGCAGACGCAGGGTTCCGATCTGTACGTCGGCACGTCGTTCGACCAGATCGTCGCGCGCCACATCAGCAAGGACACGCCGATTCCGTCAATGCAGCTCTGCATCGAGAATCTCGATCAGGCGGGCGGCTGTTACTACAACTACGCCTGCGCGTACACCGATACGATCAGCTGGGCATCGCCAAGCGAGCCGCTGCCGATGATTCGCAACCCGCGGTCTGCGTTCGACCTGCTGTTTGGTGCGGGATCGAACAACGCCGACCGCAGCGCGCGCCGCAAGGAAAACAGCAGCATTCTCGACTGGATTGTTGGTGAGATGACCACGCTGCGCCGCGACCTGGGTGTCGCCGACCAGCGCCGAGTCGATCAGTACCTCGAGAACGTGCGTGAACTCGAGCGTCGTATCCAGTCGGTCGAAGCGAAGAACTCGAGCGGCGAAGAGCGTGCGTTGCCGGAAGCACCAGCAGGCGTGCCTGATTCGTTCACCGAGCACATGCAGCTCATGTTCGACATTCAGGTACTGGCATTCGAATCCGACATGACGCGTGTCTTCTCGTTCAAGACGGGACGCGATGCGTCGAGCCGCGTGTATCCGGAGAGCGGCACGAACAAGGGATTCCATCCGGCGTCGCACCACGGTGGCCGCGAGTCGGCGATCCTCGAGTTCAACCTCATCAACAAGTTCCACGTCAGCCTGTTGCCGTACTTCCTCGACCGTCTCAAGAACACGAAGGACGGCGACGGCAGTCTGCTCGACTCGACGCTCATCATGTACGGCTCGCCAATGGCCGACGGCAACCTGCACAATCACCGTCGCTGCCCGCTCGTCCTGCTTGGCGGCGGCAACGGCATGCTGGCCGGCGACGCGCACATCAAGGCGCCCGATGGCACGCCTATGGCCGATGTGATGCTCTCGCTGCTGCACAAGTTCGGTGTGAATGATGTACCCAGTTTCGGTGACAGCATCGCTCCGTTCGCTCTTTATACCTGAGAACAGCAATGCGATTCGCATTGATCACGGCGTCGTGGATCGGTCTCACCGGCGGTTTGGTGGCCGCTGGTGAGGCGGCGAGCAACTATCGCGTTCCCGATGTCCCGACCGCGTACACGTTCGCAAGCAGCGCGTCGGTGTTTGCTCCCACGCCGCTGGTTGATGCGGCGCGAAAAGGAGACATGGAGGCCGTGCGCGCGCTGCTGGCCAAGGGCGCTGATGTGAACGAAGCGAGCGGCGACGGCATGACGGCGCTGCACTGGGCTGCCTATCGCGGAGACGTCACGCTCACCTCGGCGCTGCTCAAGGCCAAAGCTGCTCTCGATGCCACCACGCGGCTCGGCAGTCACACGCCGCTGCACGTCGCCAGCCGTAACGGACACGGCAACGTTGTCGCGCTGCTGGTGAAGGCTGGGGCGCCGGTGGAGGCCCGCACGATGGGTGGCGCGACGGCGCTGCATCTTGCAGCGGAGGGTGGTGACACGCTGGCGATCGCAGCGCTGCTGCGCGGAAAGGCTGATCCGAATGCGAAGGAGAATGAATGGTCGCAGACGCCGCTGATGTTTGCAGCGGCGGCCAATCGCGCCGATGCCGTCGCCACGTTGCTCAAGCATGGCGCTGACGCCGCGATCGCCAC
>JBGTFN010000344.1:0-5463 GCA_041747275.1 Gemmatimonadaceae bacterium
AGCGCAATGCCGGCGGCGGCGAAAGCATGCGTGCGAAATGCGAAGGCCAGCGCCGCGGCGAGCGTGATGGAGACCGCAACGCTGACCATCGAGAAGCGCAGCGGCGTGCGATAATCCTGCGCGGCATGGAAGACGGTCGCGAACAAGCGGTTGGACGCAAAGCCGATCAGCCCCACCGCGTACGCGGCGAGTGCGGCATGCACAAGCGTCTGCTCTTCGATTCCAAAACGTCCCGACCGGAACAGCACGCCGATGAGCAGATCTCCGAAGGCAATGAACGCGAGCGTACTCGGCACGATGTAGAACAGAATGCGTACCCACCCCTGCTGCACGCGCGCCCGCGCCGCGTCTCGTTGCGCAGCACGCTCCCCCGCATCGGCTGACGACTGCTGCGCCCGCGAGAGATCCGGAAGGGACGATGCGGACACGGCAATGCCGAACAGTGCGACCGGAAGCAGCATTGTCTGGTTGGCGTAGCCGAGCGCGGTGATGGCACCGTCGTCAGGCAACCACGACGCGATGAACGTGTCCGCAAACCCGGAAAGTTGCACCACTCCGAGCGTACCGATGACAGGCACGAGGTTTCGAAGCACTGCGCGCACGCTCTCGTTGCGCGTGTCCACGCTCGGTCGCAGCGGACCGCTCAGCCGCCACACTTCAGGCAGCTGCACAGCCACTTGCAGTGCCGCACCGGCGAGCGTTGCCCATGCCAACCACCACGCGAGCTGCGCAAGCGATTCTGCACGCGCGCCCCACCCGGCGAGCAGCACGATCTGCGCGAGCGACCACATCGCCGCGCTGGCATACGACATGAAGAATCGACGATGCGAGTTCTGCACGCCAAGGCACCAACCCGATATCACCATCAAGCCGGCCATGGGAAACATCACACGCATCAGCCGCGTGGTGAGCGCGGCCTTCTCGGTGGAAAAACCGCCAGCGATGATGTCGGTCAGAATCGGCGCCGCCGCAATTCCCACGAGCGTGAGCACCGATACCATCACGAGGAGGACACCAAGCAACGTGTTCGCCAGCGTCCGAGCCGCGTCGCTTGCCCACGTGGCCTGACCGTTCGCAGCGCGTCGCTCCTCGTGTCCGAGCAATGCACTGTACACCGGCACAAACGCGGCCGAGAGCGTGCCTTCACCGAGCAGGTTGCGAATGGCGTTCGGAACGCGCTGGGCCACCATGTAGGCGTCGTTCTCCGCACTCAGTCCGAGATAGCGCGCGATGAACCATGTACGCACAAACCCGGTGAGCCGACTGACAAGAATGCCAGCAGCGACCAAACCGGCAAATCGACCGGCTGCAGCGTCTGGCGAGGTGGCGGGGGCACCCATGGCCGGCGACGGAGGCGGAGGCGTCGTCATTTTGAACGGCCGGGCGGCCGGAGTGGAGCGAAGGCGCCGATCATTCCGCTGACGACGACTCACCTCGGACAAGCGTGCGCGCGTGAATCGACGCCAACTGTTGCATGTCGGCAAGCACGCCGAGTCCGTATCGCGCGAGGGTTGGCACGAGCGTCAGCTTGCGTTCCGGTGAGCTGCCCAACGGGAAGAGCGCTGCACGCGCGACCGCAATATCGCGCGCCGTCTCGGTCTCACGTTGCTTGACCGCGGCCACGAGGCGTCGCTCCATTCGTGACAGCCGGTGTTCGAGATCGCGCGACAATCCTTCGAGCACGGTGGCGGGGACGAGCGAATCGTCTGCGGCAACCGCCTGCCCAAGTGCGGTCAGTTGCGTGGAGAGCGTGACGCGCAATCTGTCGAGCGAGTCGGCGACATCCCGATCCATCGCCGCGCGTGCGAGTCTGTTCTCGGCCGCATGTTCGGCCTTGAGCTCGTCGTCCTGCACGCCAAGTCGTTCGAGCACCCGATCCACATGCGCTTCACGCCAGCTCGCTGCCCAGCGAGGAACCGCCACGGGAACTGCGCAATGCGCCGCCTCCGCCACTGCAGTCACCTGTGCGAAGTACGCGAGCTCGCCCGGACCGGCGACGTAGGCCACCGTCGGCATGAGGGCACGCTCGAGCACCGGCCGAAGCAACACGTTGGCGCCCAGCGAGCCGACGGGTGCAGACTCGGGAACATGGGCGGCGGCGGCCAGCGGGACCCGTGTACGCACACCCTCGGTCGTCTGGAATACCAGCGACAGGCCGTCTACTCGTTCTACCTGCGGAAGGAAACCGGCGGCCTCGATCGCGGCGCTGCGCTCGCGCAACCCTACATCGATTGCCGTTGCGTGCTGCAGCGCACTGCACAGTGTTGCATGTGACGCCTGCCTCAGCGACTGATGAGACGCGTCGAGCACCGAGATTCCAATCGGTTCGAGCATGGAGCGCAACCATCGAACGTACGCTGAACCGATCGTTGCGTGCTCGTCGTACGCCGCATCGATGAGGTCGAGCACCATGTGATCGGCGACCGATCCGCTGGCCGCCCGCAGCGATGCGCGCTGAGCGGACACGTCGCCGAGCGGGACGTCGGCCATTGCGACACCGTCCGTTGCGGGCCCCTCGAGGGCCAGGCGCTCCAGCCCCTCGCGTCCGACGACGTGCGTAACCGCCGCCTCTGTCCAATCCGCGTCATCTGTGGCTGCCCAGAACACCGGCGCCACGGGCATTCCAATCTGCTCAGTGAGTTCGTTGGCCAGCGCAAGCGCCGACAACGCCTTGGTGAGCGTATACGCGGGTCCACCGAACAATCCAGGCTGCTGGCCAGTCGTGACGATCACGCCCTCTGCAGCGGAGCGTTCGAGGCGTCGTGCCGCGGTTGAGTGCAGTGACGGGCCGAACGCCGGACGCAACGCCTCGAGCCAATGTCCGCCGGAATCCCGGACGCGTTCCGCGTGCGCACGCCAGCTGTTCACGTCGGTTGGGTGGCCGACACGCCACGACACGGGCAGCTCTCCGCGCTGCACGGCGAGCGACAGCGCCGACCCGCCCAGCGGTGCAGTTTCGAGCCGCAATTCGTTGGAGGCACTCACGAGAGTCGACATGTCACTTGTGATACGGTTCGCCGCGGGTGATGGTGCCCGCACGGTAGAGCTGTTCAGCCAGCACCAGGCGCGCGAGTTCATGCGGCAACGTCCACGGGGCGAGGCTCAGCCGGCGTGACGCGCGAGCTCGCACATCCGGTGCGAGTCCGTGTGCGCCACCGATCACGAATGCCAGGTCAGTTGCAGCATCGCGCGCGGACGACAGCTCATGCGCGAACTGCGTCGAATCGAGCGACTCCCCACCCGGATCACACGCGAAGACCTTCGCGCTCGCGGGAACGCGCGCAAGCAGCCGTTCGCCTTCCTGCTGCATCACGTCCTCCGCAGAACGCGAGCGTGCATTGGACTCGCGCACTTCATGCACGTCGAGCGTCCAGTACCGGGCGGCGCGCGTTTCGTACTCCGCAATCGCATCGGCGAGTCCGCCAACCTTGGGGCGTCCCACCACGATCACCGATACACGCACCGCTTGCGCTACCGGTTCTCAGGCGTAGATGCCGCGCAGTCGATGCACCGTGGCCACACGGCTGATCGACAACATGTAGGCGGCCGTGCGCATGTTCACGTTGTGCTGCGTGGCCAACTGCAACACGTCACGGAAGCTTCGCGTCATGATGTCGGCGAGGCGCTCGTTCACGACATCTTCCGACCAGAAGTAACCCATACGATCCTGCACCCACTCGAAGTACGACACGGTGACGCCGCCCGCGTTCGCGAGGATGTCAGGGATGACGAACACACCCTTGGCATCGAGAATCGGATCGGCGGCCGCCGTGGTGGGACCGTTGGCACCTTCGCACACCACTTTCGCGCGGATCTTCGGCGCGACCTTGGTGGTGATGACATTTTCCATCGCGGCCGGCAGCAGGATATCCACTTCGAGCGTGAGCAGCGTCTCCTTGTCGATGCTGTCAGCGCCGGGAAATCCCTCAAGCGTGCGGTGTTCCAGCGACCACGCGATGGCGGCATCGATATCGATGCCGTTGGCGTTGTGCAGTGCGCCGAAGCGATCGCCGATGGCAATGATCTTGCACCCCTCGCGTGCAAGCAGGCGCGCCGCAACCGATCCCACGTTGCCGAAGCCCTGCACCGCCACGGTTGCTCCCTGCATCGGCAAGCCGAGATGCTCCATCGCCTCGCGCGTGACCAGCATGCAGCCACGTCCAGTGGCCTCTCGCCGTCCGTGTGAACCTCCCATCTCCACGGGCTTGCCCGTCACGACGGCATTCTCGGTGCGACCGACGCGCATGGAATACGTGTCCATCACCCAGGCCATGACGCGCTCGTTGGTATTCACGTCGGGGGCAGGCACGTCGGTGTCGGGTCCGAGCAGTTGCATGATGCCCGATGTGTAGCGTCGCGTCAGTCGCTCGAGTTCGCCGATGCTCATCTTGTGCGGATCACAGATCACGCCGCCCTTGGCCCCGCCGAACGGCAGGTTCACCACGGCGCACTTCCACGTCATCCACGCGGCAAGCGCCTTCACTTCCTCGAGCGTCACGTTCATGTCGAAGCGAATGCCGCCTTTGGACGGACCACGCGACGAGTTGTACACCACGCGATAGCCGGTGAAGACATCCACGTCTCCGCTGTCCAGCTGCACCGGCACCGACACGATGAGCTGCTTTTCGGGATGTCGCAGGATGCGATAGATGCCGGGCTCGAGATCGAGCAGTTCAGCCGCCCGGTCGAAGCGGGACATCATCGCTTCGAAGGGATTGTCTTCGTTCAGGAACCGGTCTTTGTCCGGGTGGACAATGGAGTCGGTGGGGAGTCGGAGGTCGATAGCCATGCGGCGGGTGGAGGGCCGGCTCAGCCGGCAGTGGGGCGTGGTTCCCCGGTCGGCGATTAGTGGTCGGGCAGCGCGCGAGACAGCGCCGCGAGCAACACGTCTTCGCCGAGGCGAACCTCGATGGTCTGGGAAAGATACCACAGGGGCCGTGCCGTGCGAGGCCAGAGTGGCGCAAGCTTGACGGCGTCCTTCAGAGTGCAGACAGCGATTCCGCGAGGCAAAACAGCGGCAGCCAGCGCCGTGACGTCCGCCTTGCTGAACGCATGATGATCGGTGAAGCGACGCGACGCGACGCGCGCGCCAGCGTGCTGCAGCGCCTGCTCGAAGGGCTCAGGGTTCGCGATCGCGCTGATCGCCAGCACGTCGCGATCGGCGAGGGACGCCAACGGAAACCCCGTCGCAAGCGTGTCGGGCGTCTCAGGCTGACGCGTCTCGAGCGTGTGAGGCGTGTCAGCCGAATCGGGCGTGTGTTGCCTGTGCAGCATAGTCATCATCTGACCGGCCGGTATCTCGAACAGCAGTCCGGCTCGCAGATGGACCTCGGCCATCGGCACATCAGGTGCCGCCGCGTGCACCGCGCGGCGCACCGCAGCAACGCGTTCGGTAGGCTCGCTCTTGACGGTGATCACCGCCACGGAAGCACGATGGAGCGCGGACAACGGTTCGCGCCACGG
>JBGTFN010000345.1:0-28989 GCA_041747275.1 Gemmatimonadaceae bacterium
ATTTCGAAGAGTCTCTGGTGACATGTCACAAAGCTATGTCATCGAGCGGCGCAGTGCGGAGCAACGACATCGGCTGCTCAATTTCCTCTTTGACGGGTCGCGCACCCGCCCGCCGCGCCGCTCGTCGCGTCCGTCGTCTCCACCACCAGAGGCCCACCACCACGGCGACCACGCCGCCAGCGATCATGAACACGTTCTCCACATGTGCGAGTCCGCCAAGCAGCTTTTCGGCGGCTTTACCGAATGCCATGCCCACCAGCACGAACGTGACCGTCCACGCGAGTGAGCCGAGCAGCGACACCGGCAGGTAGAGACGCAGCGGCACGTTGGCGGCACCGCAGGCCATAGGCAGCAGGATGCGCGCACCAAAGAGGAACCGCACAAGGAAAGAGGCACGCGCAGGATTCCGCCGCACGATGCGTAGTGCGACCGTGCCGGCGCTGCGTGTGCCCGGAAAGCGGCGGCGCAGCCACTCCCACTTGAGACGTCCGGCCACATACAGCAGCGATGTCGCGCTCCATCCGCCGAGCGTGATGGCGAGGATCACGCGCGAGAGGCGAAGCTGCCCTTCCTGCGATGCGATGCCGCCGAAGATTGGCGCCAGTTCCGAGAGCACGATGCTTGACGCGCCCAGCGCGAGGTAGGTCGAGAGCGTGTCCTCGACCGACGCGATGGCTTCCAACATTCCTTCAGCGCTGGGAACGAAGGCCAGCGCGGCGGCAGCTACAAGTAAAGGTCGGATCAGGAACACACTCGAACTTAGTCACCGATGCTCGGCACCGGCTCACCCATGCGGCCCATCACGCGGTGCTGGCCGGTGTGAGGCGGCTTGAGGCCAACCAGGCGCAGTGCGCGCGAGCGCACGCTGTCGAGCAATTCGTACACCGTAGGCACCACAACGAGCGTGAGCACGGTGGACGTGATGACACCGCCGATCACGGCGATGCCGAGCGGTGAGCGGAACTGCGCACCCTCACCCGTGCCGAGCGCAATCGGCACCATGCCGGCCACGATGGCGAAGGTTGTCATGAGAATGGGACGCAATCGAATCGCACCCGCCTCGATAAGCGCCTCGCGAAGCGGCAGGCCATGCTTCTCCCGCGCCGTCTTGGCGAAGTCGATCAGCAGAATGGCGTTCTTGGCCACGATGCCGGCGAGCAGGATCACGCCGATCATGCTCATGATGTTGAGCGTCGCGCCGGTGATCGCGAGCGCGCCCATCACGCCGATGAGCGAGAGCGGCAGCGACACCAGGATTGCGATGGGATCGAGGAAGGAGCCAAACTGCACCACCAGAATCAGGTACATGAGACCGATGGCGATACCGAGTGCCACGAAGATGCTGCCGAACACCTCGGCCTGCTGCTCCGATTGTCCGCCTTCGCTGTACGTCACGCCTGGTGGAATGGCAATGTTGGCGGTCGCGGTCTTGATGTCCGCGAGCACCTCGGAGAGCGAGCGACCGGCGGTGTTGGCCTGCACCGTGATCACGGCGTCGCGATCAAGGTGATTGATGACGGCGGGTCCGAGCGACGGTGTCACGCGCGCCACCTGTCCAAGCGGCACGATCTGCTGTTCGCCGCCAGGACCGCCGACGGAGATCGGAATCTGTTCGAGGTCGGCCGCGCGGGCGCGGGCGTCTTCGCTGAAACGCACGCGCACATCGCGCGTCTCACCGCCCGGGTCCACCCACGTGCCCACCTCGATGCCGGCGAACGCGGGGCGCAACGACTGCGCCACCGCGCCCACTGTCAGTCCGAGCGAACCGGCCAGTGCACGGTCCACCACCACATCGAGCTCGGGCTTCTGGCCACGTGTGGAGAGTCCCACGTCGACGGCGTTCGGCACTGACTTCACGGCCGCGAGGAACTGCTCGGCAACCGGCTCAATCTGCGTGAGGTCGCGTCCGCGCAACTGCAACTGGATCTGCTTCTCCGCGCCGGCGAAATCGTTGGTGTACACCGAAATGTCAGCGCCGGCGATGCGCTCGACCTGCACGCGAATCGCGTCACCGACCTGTTCGGCGCTGCGATCCCGCGTACCCTTGGGCGAGAGGCGAAAGTACAAGTTGGCCTTGTCCACTGAACCCGAACCGTCGCCTACCGAGGCGAATGCATACTCGATCTCAGGCTCAGCGGTCGTGCGCGCAACTGCCATCGCCTCGTTCACCTTGAGTCGCATGTAGTCGATGTTGGCACCTGGCGGCGTCTCGACGGCCATGTTGAGTTCACTGCGATCGTCGATCGGGAAAAAGCCGCCGCCCACGATACCGAGGGCGGGCATTGCGAGCGCCGCGACAAAGGTCACGACAGCGAGTCCCACCATCGTCTTGGGATGATCGAGTGCCCACGCGATCAACGAGCGATAGCGCTGCGCAAGACCGTTGAACCAATTGTTGAACTTGTCGAGCTGCTTCGTGATCCACGCCTTCTTGTCCTCGGGCACGTGCGGGTCGGGCCAGTAGGCGGACAGCATCGGGTCGAGCGAGAACGAGACGAACAACGAGACCAGCACCGAGCACGCGATGGTGAGCGCGAGCGGCTTGAACCACTGGCCCGCTTCGCCGCTCAGGAACGCGATGGGAATGAAGACGGCTACGATCGCCATCGTGGTCGCGGTGACTGCGAGGCCAATCTCGGCTGTTCCTTCGCGCGCTGCCGTGTAGTGATCCTTGCCCATCTCGACATGTCGCACGATGTTCTCGCGCACGACAATGGCGTCATCGATGAGAATGCCGATCGCGAGCGACAGGCCGAGCAGCGACATCGTGTTGAGCGTGAAGCCGAACGCCCACACCGCGACAAAGCTGGCGAGCACGGAAACGGGCAGCGCCAGACCCGTGATAACCGTGGAGCGCCATGAGTTGAGGAACAGGAACACGACGAGCACGGTGAGAATCGCGCCCTCGATCAACGTCTGTTTCACGTTGTCGACTGAGTTTTCAACACGAATGCCCGAGTTCTTCACCACCTGGATCTTCACATCACTGGGCAGCGTAAGCAGCAACTGATTCACCTTTGCGATGAGCTGCTCGGAGACCGCCGTCGTGGAGTAGCCTTTGGTCTTGGTGATCTCGATGCCCACGGCGTCCTTGACGCCACTGAAATCCTCGTGTTCGAACAGCGCGAGTGTGCGCGCTTCCTCGGTGCCGTCTTTCACGGTGGCGACGTCGCCCAGTCGCACGAGCTGACCACCGCGCTGGCTTACCACCATTTGCGTGAAATCCTGTGGACCTTCGAGTCGTCCCTTGAGGCGAATTGTGCGCTCATCGAGTGAACCGCCAATGCGTCCCACAGGCACGGCCAGGTTCTGCGACTGCAGCGCCTGCACCACCTGCGGCACCGTGACTCCGGCTGCCTGCAGACGCATCGGCTCGAGCTCGATCGTCATTTCGCGTTTGATGCCGCCGGTGACCTGCACGTTCGCGACGCCCGCGACGGAACGCAGCTCGCGCGTGATGCCCGGATCCGCGAGTCGCGTGAGCTGCGCCGGCGTGAGCACATCCGACCAGACAGCCAGTGTCACGATGGGTCGATCGGCCGGATCAAAACGTCGATACAGCGGCTCTTCCATTTCTGCGGGCAGGTCTTGCCGCTTGGCACCGATTGCGTCGCGAATGTCCTGCGTGGCCGTCTGCAGATCCTTCTGGAAGACGAACGTGGTCACGACCTGCGCAAACCCATCGCGCGCTTCGCTCTGAATCTTGTCCACGCCGGAGATGCCCTGGATCGCTTCTTCGATAGGCTCGAGGATTTCACGTTCCACCTGATCCGGTGACGCCCCCGGGTAGATGATCGTGGTGAGCACCACCGGCGGCTGCACATCGGGAAACTCGTCCGTCTGCAGCACGAGCAGCGCCACCGCGCCGAACGCGACCAGCGACAGCATGGCCACGACCGTCAGCAAGGGCTTCTTGATGGCGTAGTCTGAAATGAACATCGGTACTGTGCCTCGAGGCTTGTGTGCGGGGCGTCGGTGAAAACGAAGGTCAGCGCGGAGTCGTGGATGTCGATGGCGCGTTTGATGGCGTGTTTGATGGCGTGTTTGATGGCGTGTTTGATGGCGAAGTTGCGCGCGTCGCATCGCTCGGCTCGCTCACGCGCACCGATGCACCAGCCGAAATCGCACGCGCAGCGCCGAGCAGCAACGTGTCGCCGGCACTCACGCCGGTCAGCAGCTCCAGCCGCTCACGCGCCGCATCGCGCACACCAAGCGTGACATCCACCCGCTCTACCACGCCGCCGCGAAGGCGCACCACGAATGGTGAAACAGCGCGCTGGTCCACTGCGGTTTCCGGCACGACCACACCTTCGTGTGTTTCGGTTGCTACTCGTCCTTCAGCAAACAGTCCGCCAACGAGCGAACCGGAGAGATTCGGCAGCGTGGCAATGATACGCACCTGACGCGTGACAGGATCAGCCACCGGGTTCACCTGGCTCACGCGCCCCACGAACTCACGATCTGCGTAGCCGTTCACCGAAAAGTCCACACGCGATCCAACCATGACGCGCCCTGCCGCTTCAGCAGGCACCGAGCCTTCGAGTCGCAGACTCGTCGGGTCGACCACGGTGTACATCGCGGTGCCGGGCGACACGATGTCACCACCATTCACCTGCCGTTCGCTCACCACGCCGTTGAACGGCGCGCGAACGACGGTATTGGCAAGTGCCTTCTGTCGTGACGCGAGACGCGCCTTGGCATCGTCGAGCACGGAGCGCGCCTGCAACGATGCACGTTCAGCCGACTCCACATCACGCGCGGCAATCGCACCGGCCGCCGACAACGTGCGTGCGCGTTCGAGCTCACGTTCGGCCTGCGTGGCGTTGAGTTCGGCACTCGTCAGGTTGGATCGTGCGGAGAGCACGTCATCGCCGAGCGCCGCATCTTCAATGCGCGCGAGTACGGTGCCGGCGCTCACGCGCTGCCCCGCTTCGGCATAGGTGCTGATCACGCGGCCTGATACTTCGGCACGCAGACGTGCTTCACGCGACGGCACGAGCGCACCGGTGAGCAGCGGTCCGCCCACGATGGTGTCCGTGACTGCGATGAACACATTCTCCTGACCGATCTGCTGTGTGACAGGCGCGTCGTCGGACGCAGTCGCGTCCTTTCCGCCGCACGCGGCAATCGCGACGAGCATGACCAGCGCTGCCACAGAATTCACAGGCGCGGACATGCGCCATGCACGAGTACTCATGGGGTAAAGCCTCCGCTCGGCGCGCCGGGCTGGGTGGAACCGCCGGCGGCACCGGCGGCCTGGGACTGACGGGGCGCCTGTGCCCCGGACTGCGTCTGACCGTTCATTCCTGCTGCGGCACCTGCAGCTGACTGTGACAGTGGCAGGTCGCGAAGCAGCGCGATACGCACACGTGCCACCTGCAGGTCTCGGGCGGCCTGCGCGCGATTCGCGAGTGCCTGTTGCAACTGCACGCGCGTCTCCGACAGTTCCACCTGTGTGGAAATGCCTTCGCGATAGCGCACTTCGGCGATGTCATAGCCGCGCTGCGCCTGCTCTGCGGTGCCGACGCTCGCGAGCCACTGCGATTGCGCCTGCGCGAACTGTGCGATCGCCTGTTGCACATCGTACTGCGCGGCTTCGCGCGTCTGCTGAAGCCGAAGGCGTGCTTCCTGCACACCGGCTTCGGCAGCGAGCACTTCGCCCTTCACGCGTCCACCGGTAAAGAGCGGCACTGACGCACCAAGACTCACCGACCAGTTGGGAAAGAAGTCGGCAAGCGAACGCGTGATGCCATCATCGGGATAGGCGAAGCGCTGATAGTTCGTGCTGATTGCAATCTGTGGCCAGCGCTGCGCGCGCGTGGCCTTGAGCTGCTGCTGCGCCATGCCGACGTTGAGTTCGGCCTGTCGGACCGGGAGACGCTGTCCGACAAGTGTGTCGGCGTTCATGAGCACGGTATTCATCGCCTGACGCACACGCGGGTCGGGCGCGATCACTTCCTCGCGCGACACATCGAGCGATGTACGAGGCGTGCCCGCGACCGCATCGACAATCGATGCGGGCGCTTCCTGAATCGGGCTGGTGAGCGTGAGCGGCTGGTCGGCCGGCAGCTCGAGCAGTTGCTTGAGACGGAGGTGCGCGAGCTCGCGCTGTGTGCGCGACTGCAGGTATTGCGGACGCTGGTTGTCGCGAGTCACCGATGCGCGAATGAGCTCGAACTCCGACGTGTTGCCTACGTCGAATGTGAGCTGCACCTGACGAAACGTGCGCTCCGATTGCACAAGCGACGACTCGGCGATGGCCACCAGTCGTTCGGCCAGCACTGCGTTGTAGTAGGCCTCGGTGACCTCGAGCTGCGTCTGCGCCTGTGCACTGGTGACGCTGAGTTCCGACGCGTCACGACCGAGCTTGGCCCCATCGATCCCGGCGCGCGCGCGTCCGCCGGTGAAAAGCGGCTGCGACGCCTGCAGGTTGAACGTCACCGTGTAGGGCGACGCGAAGATGCGTGTGATCGGGTTGTCGGCGAAACCGCCGCCATCGTCGCCACCTCCGCCACCGGAGTCCCCGCTACCGAAACGTTCGGTGATGGCCTGAAACTGATTCTGCAGCTGACGCTGATAGTTGAGGCCGGTGGTGACTTGCGGCAGCACCGCGCTGCGGGCCTGGAACTGCTGTCCGCGCGCGCGGGTGACACCGGCCTGCGCGAGTCCAACCACTTCACTCGTGCCGGAGGCGATGGAGAGCGCTTCGTCGAGCGACAGCGAGCGCGCTGGCTGAGCAGCCCCCTGCGCGTGCAGCGTAGGGCCCAAGGCGTGCGAAGAGATGACCGCCAGCGTCGCGGCGCACACAGCGGCGTGAAACGCGGGCATGTTCGAAGAACGGCGCAACGCACGGCGCGCAGCTGATGACGACAGGACGTTCATGCTGACGTTCATGAAGTGGACGAGGGAGACAGGATTTCCGGTACCTTGCGCGGTGACGCATGCCGGGGCGACGGGTCAGACGTCCCATGTATCGCGCCGCGAAATCCGATCGCGCGCAGGAATACGCGCACATAAGCGGCCGGCGCCTTTTCCGCGGGCGAGGGATAGAGTTCCGGCATCATTGGTCTGCTCATCGCGTCACCGAACGACGCGTTCATGAGCATCGAGACAGCAGCGTTCAGTTCGAGCGGCTTGAGGCCGGTATTGTCTTGCGTATCGAGCATGCCGTGCCGCCGGAGTCGCACGACGTAGTCACGCAGCTGGTTGGCGGCATCGATCGGGCCGTGCCCGACGCAGGGCGCCATGTCGGGTCGCTCCTGCATTTCGCTCATGGCTTGCAGGATCATCTGCCGCATTTGCCGCAGGTGCGACATGCGCGCGGCGAGCCAGTCGGCGAGCTCGCGTTCAGGGTCGACCGGTTGGGTGGGCAACGGCGGCACCTGTTCGGACAGGTTGCTTTCATGCGCGACGCAGTCGAGCAGCGCGCTCTTGGTGCCAAAGTGGCGGAAGACGGTGATTTCGTTGACGCCGGCCTCGTCGGCGATGCGTCGCGTCGTCGCGCCGCGGTAGCCGTGCTGGGCATAGACGCGTGCGGCGGCTTCGAGGATTCGGGCGCGGTTATCTTGCATTGGGGGCAGTCTAATGCAAGCGCCTACACACTTGCAAGTAACAGCTTGCATACAGTTCAGGTCGCCTGCACCATAGGTCCGAGGAGGGCCCTTGGCCAGTGACCCTTGGCTGCAGCTGTACGCGTGAACGGCCGTACGGCCTGGTCCATCAGGCCATCCGACCTCGCGGATGCGCCGCCTGCCAGCGAGCACCACCCCACCGTCATCGTTCATGGCGACTGACGACACCGCGCGGCTGGATGGCCGGACAGACCGGGCCATATGGCCTTATACGCGTTTTACTCCCTGCCAGAAAACGGCCATATGGCCATCTTGTCAGCATGACTGTTCCTCAGCTTCCGCCGTCCATGCGCGCCGCGGTGATCACCCGACCGGGTGGACCCGAAGTCCTGTCGATCGAGAGGCGGCCCATTTCGACACCGCACGACACGGAACTGCTGATCCGCGTGGTGGGATCAGCGCTCAACCGAGCCGATTTGATCCAGCGGGCGGGCGGCTACCCGGCACCACCCGGAGCACCACAGGACATTCCGGGGCTCGAGTTTGCCGGCGTCGTGGCAGCCGTCGGGTCGGACGTCACCGAGTGGCAGCCGGGCGATCGCGTGTTCGGACTGGTGCCGGGAGGTGCCCATGCGGAGTATCTGCTCACCGATTCGCGAGCGGTGGCACGCGTGCCGGAATCGCTGGACCTGCACACGGCCGGCGCGCTGCCCGAGGCCTGCATTACCGCCCACGACGCGCTTCGGCAGGCGAACTTCCAGGCCGGACAGTCGGTGCTCATTCACGCCGTCGGCAGCGGCGTGGGATTGGCCGCAGTGCAGATCATTCGCGCGCTGGGGGGCGTGCCCTACGGCACCGCACGATCGGCCTCCAAGATCGATGCCGCCCGCGCACTCGGCCTCGAGGATGGTTGGGTGCCTTCCCGTGACCCGCAGGGCGCGCCCGCCTTCGCCGACTCTGTGCTCGCCGCCACCGCGGGACGCGGCGTGGACGTGGTGCTCGATCTCGTCGGCGGCGCCTATGTCGCGGAAGGAGTTCGCTGCATGGCGCACCGCGGTCGTCTCGTGCTCATCGGATTGCTCGCAGGCCCCGGCAGCCAGCTCGATCTGCGCCGAGTGCTGTCCCGTAGGCTGAGCATTCGGGGCACCGTGTTGCGTGCAAGGGGTCTGGAGGAGCGCATCGAGTTCACGGAGGCGTTCGTGCGGGAGATCGTGCCGCTTCTCGAGGCCGGACGGATCGACGCCAACATTCAGCGTTCATTCCCCCTTGCGGACATCGCCGAGGCCCACGCGCTGCTCGGCGGGAATGAGGTTGCCGGTAAGCTGGGCATCCAGGTGGCGTAGCCCTTGGCTACGCCGAGGTCGCAGGGGTTGGGAGGTCGCGGAGGGGGGCGATACTGCCCCCCCGGCAGTCCTCCGCGCCCTCCCGCTGTCCCTCTGTGACCTCGGCGACCGCATTCGCGGTCGCCTTAGTCGGGAAACTCGCGCAGGATGAGCCCCTCACTCTCCCGTTCGGCCCACCGCATGGCGAACTGGTTGGCGAAGAGAAGCACCGTCTGGCCATTCTGGTCGTAGAGCACCATGCGGTCGCGCATCGAGGTCGCTTTCTGCATGGCCTCCTTGGTGCCGCTGATCCAGCGGGCATGTGACATGCCGAGCGAGACGAGTTTGGCGGGCACACCGTATTCGTGTTCGAGGCGGTGCAGCAGCACGTCGAACTGCAGCTGTCCGACGGCGCCTACAATGTCTGGAACGGTGGCCTGCGGATCACCGCGGAAGAGCTGAATCGCGCCTTCCTCGGCGAGCTGACGGAGTCCCGTGTCGAGATGGGGACGACGCAGCGGATCTTTTACGCTGATGCGCGAGAAGTGTTCGGGCGGGAAGCGCGGGATATCGTCGAAAACCACCGGCTTGCCGGTGTAGAGCGCGTCGCCGATGCGCAGGTTGCCGCGATCGTGCACTCCGATCACGTCACCCGCCCAGGCCTCGTCCACATGCGTGCGTTCCTGCGCCAGAAACTGCTGCGGCAGGTTGAGCCGCAGGTTCTTGCCGGTACGACCGAGCGTCACCTGCAGCCCCGCCTCGAAGTGCCCGGAGCACAGGCGCACGAAGGCAATGCGATCTCGGTGACGGGGGTCCATGTTCGCCTGGATCTTGAAGACGAATCCCGTGAAGGCTTCGTCGCCCGGCTCCACAATGCCGCCCGCTACCGCGCGCGCCGCGGGCACCGGGGCGAGTCGCAGGAAGTCATCAAGAAACGGCTCGACGCCGAAGTTCGTGAGCGCACTGCCGAAGTACAGCGGAATGAGCTCGCCGGCGGTGATCGCGTCATCGTTGAGCTCGTTGCCCGCGGCGTCCAGCAGGTTGAGCTCCTCGAACGTGCGGTCGGCCACGGAAATGCTCGTGTGCTTCGCGATATCCTCATGCGACAGCGGCGATGTTTCCACCGCCACACGAGAGGCGCCGTGATCTCCGCCTCGCTGAAACCAGTGCACAAGCTTGTGGCGACGGTCCACCACGGCCTGCAGCGTGTCGTTCTGCATGACGGGCCACATGGCGGCCGCGACGGGCAGCCCCAGTTCCTGTTCGAGCAAGCCCAGCAGTTCGAGCGGATCCTGCCCTACGCGGTCGCACTTGTTCACGAAGGCGAAAATCGGCAAACGGCGACGACGGCACACGGCGTAGAGCTGCCGCGTTCTTTCTTCAACGCCCTTGCGATTGTCCAGCAGCATGATTGCACAATCCGCCGCCACGAGGGTACGGTACGTGTCCTCCGAGAAGTCTTCGTGACCTGGCGTATCCAGCAGATTGACGCGAAAGCCGTGGTAGTCGAACTGCAGCACCGACGTGGTGACGGAGATGCCGCGCTCCTTCTCCATGGCCAGCCAGTCCGAGGTCGCGTGCCGTTCGGCGCGACGCGCCTTGACCGTGCCCGCCAGGTGCAGGGCGCCGCCGTACAGCAGCAGCTTCTCGGTGAGCGTAGTCTTTCCAGCATCCGGATGCGAAATGATCGCGAACGTACGGCGACGCGCGATTTCCGGGTGCAGAGTCTGTTCAGTAGTGCCAACAGCAGTCATGGGCGCAATCAGGTTCGGGGCGAAGCTCAAAGCTAATCAGCCTCGCGCTGCGGGCCCCTGAGGCTGTAGGCTTCATTCTGAAAATTCGTCGTTCCCCCACCGGAGGTCTCTCGATGCCGTCGCATCACCACGCCCTGTCGTTCTCTCGCCGTTTGTTTGCGGCGTCGCTCCCGTCGACGTCCATCTTCGGACCTCGCCGCGCCTCTGCCATGCTGCTGTCGCTCTCGACGCTGGTGGCGGTCCAGGCTCAGGCACAGCAGGGATACCGACAGCCGCCACCGGCCATCGCCGCTATCCTGGATGCGCCGCAGACGCCGAACGTGAGCACGAGTCCGAACAACAGCGTGCTGCTGCTGAGCGAGCGTTCGGGCTATCCGTCCATCGCCGAGGTGGCCGCGCCCGAGTACAAGCTCGCCGGCATGCGCTTCGATCCGCGATCCAACGGCCCATCTCGCGGCTCCGGCTCGCGCAGTCTCTCGCTGATGCCCGTCTCGGGCGGCGCCGCGCGTCGCATCTCGATTCCGTGGCCGAGCGGCGCTGACACGATGGGCGGCCCGATCAGCAATACGCGCTGGAACGCGACTGGCGACCGCATTTTCTTCACGGTGACGACTGACGAGGCGATCTATCCGTTCGTCGCCGACGTCTCGACCGCCACTGCGCGCCAGTTGTCCAATCGTGCGCTCAACGGCGTGCTTGGCGCGCCGTGCAGCTGGATCGGCCGCGAATCGGCGCTCATGTGCAAGTTCATCCCGAATGGCCGCAGCAGCGCGCCCAAGGAACCCACCACGCCCGACGGTCCAATCATTCAGGAAACCGAAGGCGGGAGCAATGATCGGGTCGCCACATACCAGGACTTGCTGAAGTCGCCGTACGACGAAGCAGTCTTCCAGCACTACGCCACGAGTCAGCTCGCTCGTGTGAGCCTCGAAGGTGTGATCACGGAAATGGGCACACCCGGCATTCACGCGTCGGCCTCGCCGAGTCCGGACGGGCGCTTTGTGCTCGTCACCACGATGGCACGTCCGTTCTCCTACGTTGTGCCCGCGAACTACTTTCCCACCACGATTGCGGTGTGGGACGCGAACGGCCGTGAAGTGCGCAAGGTGAATGTGCTGCCGTTGCGCGAGCGAGTGCCCTGGGGCGGTGACGTTGTCGCCGAAGGACCGCGCTCCATCCGCTGGCGCAGTGACACCGACGCAACGCTCGTCTGGTCGGAGGCACCGCGTGGTGACACCACGGCCGTGGACGGCGTGCGCGATCGCGTGAAAATGCTGGCCGCACCGTTTGCGGGCGATCCGGTGACGCTCGTCGCGACGGAGTTCCGCGCGCAGGGTGTGCAGTGGGCCAAGCCCGATCTCGCCATTGTCCAGGAAGGCTGGCGCAACACGCGCACTGAGCGCATGTGGGCGATCGATCCGAGCAAGCCTGGCAGCAAGCCGCGCATGCTGTGGGAGCACAACACCGAGGATCGCTACTCCGATCCGGGTTCGTTCATGACCGCGACCAACAACGCTGGTGAGTCGGTGCTCAAGCTCACCCCGGATGGTCGCTACGCGTTCCTGCAGGGAAGCGGCGCGTCCGACGAAGGGGATCGGCCGTTCGTGGATCGCTACGAGCTCGCGTCGGGCAACAAGACGCGCCTGTTCCAGTCGGCGACGGGTGTCTACGAACGTGCGATCGAGCTGCTCAACGCCAACGGCGATCGCATGCTCACGCAACGCGAAAGCAAGACCGAAGTGCCGAACTACTGGGTGCGCGAGACGCGTGCCCGTTCAGCGCCGCGTCAGCTCACGAACTTCACCGATCCCGCACCGCAGCTCGCGGGCGTGACGTCTGAGCTCATCACGTACAAGCGCAAGGATGGCGTGCAGCTCTCCGGCACGCTCTACCTGCCCGCGGGCTACGACAAGACGCGCGATGGTCCACTGCCTTTCCTTCTGTGGGCATATCCGCGTGAGTTCCGGAGCGCGGCAGCCGCGGCGCAGGTGCAGGGCTCGCCGCACCGCTTCGTGCGCCCCGGCGGCTCGAGTCATCTGTTCGTGCTCACACAGGGCTACGGCGTGCTCGACGGTCCGTCCATGCCGATCATCGGCGAAGGCGACGCGGAACCGAACGATACGTATGTCGAACAGCTCGTTACCAGCGCCGAAGCGGCAGTGAACGCCATCGTTGAGCTGGGCGTCGCGGATCGTGATCGCATCGGCGTGGGCGGGCACTCGTACGGCGCCTTCATGACGGCCAACCTGCTCGCACATTCGCGTCTCTTCCGCGCCGGACTCGCGCGCAGTGGCGCGTACAATCGCACACTCACGCCATTCGGTTTCCAGGCGGAGCAGCGTTCGTACTGGCAGGCGCAGGAGATCTACACGAACATGTCGCCATTCACGTACGCGAATCGCATCAAGGATCCGATCCTGCTGGTGCACGGCATGGCCGACAACAACACCGGCACGTTCCCCGTCCAGAGCGAGCGTATGTACGCGGCGCTCAAGGGCAATGGCGCCACGGTGCGGTACGTGCAGCTGCCAGCGGAATCACACGGCTACTCGGCGCGTGAAAGCATCGGACACACGCTCTTCGAAATGGTCACCTGGCTCGACAAGCACGTCAAACCCAAGCGCCCGACGACGACCATGCAGCAGTAAATGACATCTCTCATCATCGTTGTATCGGTCTCGCTCGGCGTTTCCTTCCTGTGTTCAGTGTTGGAAGCAGTGTTGCTGTCAGTGTCGCATGCGTACGTCGCGTTGCTAGTGGACCGGGGTGATGCCACCGGTCCCTTGCTCGCGAAGATGCGGCGCAACATCGACGAACCGATCGCGGCCATTCTCACCCTCAACACGATCGCGCATACCGTCGGCGCGGCCGTCAGTGGCGCGTACGCGCTGCAGGTGTTCGGCAGTGCATGGATGGCGGCGTTCTCGGCCGTGCTTACACTGCTCATCCTTGTGCTGTCGGAGATAATCCCCAAGACGATCGGCGCGAGATTCTGGAAGCAACTCGCGCCGCTGACAACGCGCGTATTGCGCATCATGATCCTCGTGATGCGACCGGTGCTCATTCCACTTGCGATGCTCACCCGCCTGTTCGGCGGGAAGGGCCATGGACAGACGACGGTGAGCCGCGCCGAACTCGAGATCCTCGCCGAGATCGGCCGACGTGAAGGACAGATCGACGACGTGGAATGGCAGGTGGTGGCGAACATCATGCGACTGCGGGAAATCACGGTCGCGGAGGTGATGACGCCGCGCACCAGCGTCGTCGCGATTCCATCTGGCACATCATTGCAGGATGCGCAGCGTGTCATGCTCGACACCGGCTATCTGCGCTTGCCGGTGTTCGGGGAAAACATCGACAGCGTGGTGGGCATTTTGCTCGCGCGTGACCTGTTTCGTGCGATTCGCGCGGGTGCGGGAGATGTGGCGACCATCATGCGCGAGCCGCTGCTGATACCTGAGACCCGACCCGTTGAATCGCTGATCGCCGAGATGCGACGCCAGCGCATTCAGATGGCGGTGGTGCTCGACGAATACGGTGGCACGGCGGGCCTTGTCACGCTCGAAGACCTGGTCGAAGAGATCGTGGGTGAGATTCAGGACGAGCACGAGGTCGAGCCGATTCCGTTCGAGCGCGTGGGGCCGTCCGAGGTGCAGGCGGCGGGTTCAGTGGCACTGGCGGAACTCGCGGAGCATCTCGACGTGGACCTGCCAGTAGAGACGTACGACACGATCGGCGGTTTCGTGTTCGGACAGCTGGGACGTTTGCCGCGCGTCGGTGACGAAGTGAAGTTCGAAGGCGGTCGCATGCGCGTGCTGACCATGGACAAGCGACGCGTCGCGCGCGTGCGCGTACGTTCGGAAGCGGCCAACGCAGAGCAGGAGGCAGAGGTGTGAGTGCACACGTTGAGCTGGTACATCTCCAGGATGCGTCTGTGCGGGCGCGCCGCGAGCGTCCGAACGTTCCGCTTGCGCTGGCCACGCTTGTGGCGGTGGACGGGTCGTCCTATCGACAACCGGGCGCTCGCATGTTGTGCGATGCGGAAGGCCGTGTGCTCGCGGGTGCGATCAGCGGCGGATGCCTCGAAGCCGATGTTGCGCAGCGCGCGGCATCGGTGTGCGCGAGCGGTGTCGGTGCGCTCGTCTCGTACGACCTGCGCGAAGACCTCGAGACGATCTGGGGCTTTGGCACGGGGTGTGATGGCCTCGCGCACATCGTGCTTGCACCGTGGGGCGACGGGGCCGCGTTCCGCGATGCGCTGCAGGCGTCGCAGGAGCGAGAGTTCGGCGTGCTGCTCACGGTGGTGGCAGCGGTCGACCCGCGCGCTGTCGGCGGTACATGGTTTGAGCGTTCACGCGCCTCGAAGCACCCTTCAGCGGCCGTAGAGTGCGCCGACAGCCTTCGCGAGCGCGTGGTGCAGACGGTGCGGCGTACCGGTTCACCGTTTCTTGCCACTGACGATTCCGGCGCTCGCTTGTTCGGCGCACCGGTGCAGGCTCCGATACATGTTCTGGTGATCGGCGCGTCACGCGGCGCTGAGGCCTTCGCGCATGCGGCGCACTCGGCAGGCTGGCTGGTCACGGTTGTCGATCATCGTGAGGCAGCGCTCGAGGACCTAGCGCTTCCGTCCGGATCGGCGCGTTTGGCCTGCCGGCCCGAAGAGGTTTCCGATGCGCTCGCCAGCGGACGGTGCCTGGCGGATGAGCGCACCTGTTACGCCCTCTGCACCCATCGATTCGATCATGATCTCGTGTGGCTTCGCGCGCTGCTTGCCACACGCGTTCCGTACGTCGGCATATTGGGTTCGCGGCAACGCGCCATCCGATTGCTGCGCGCTCTGATGGAATCGGGAACCACGCTTCGCGCGCGCGATCGCTCGCGCGTGCACGCTCCAATAGGTCTGGATATCGGCGGAGATTCACCGCAGTCGATCGCTATCGCCGCCATCGCGGAAATGCACGCCGTGCTGCACGCGCGACCGGGCGGTCCGCTGCGCGAACGGCAGGCTCCATTGCACACACGCACTACCACACCTTCGTTTGCCTCGGACATCGCGGCCATGACGTGTCCGCCAACTGGTGTTGCGGGTACAACTCCGCGCACCGCTCCGCCAAAGGCACTTAATACTCCTCAAGCAAGAGAGCGACGATGAACATGCACGAATCGACTGGTTCTACCAATGATCACACCGGAATGCCGCACACTCGTGTTGCCGGGCTGCTGCTCGCGGCGGGGGAGTCGCGCCGTCTTGGCGAGCCCAAGCAGCTGATTCGCGACGCCAATGGCGATGCCCTGCTCTCCCGGCTCGCACATGATGCGTTGGCAGCAGGGCTCGCTCCTGTGGTCGTAGTCGTCGGCGCGTTCGCCGACGAAGTACGCGACCTGCTCGACGAGCTACCGGTGCTCATCGTCAACAACGAGGAGTGGTCGGACGGCATGGCAGGCTCCATCCGCGTTGGCATCGAGGCGCTCGAGGATGCCGAAAAGGACGCAATTGCGGCCAGCCTGCGTGACGACCACGTCGCCGCGGACAGCGCACGCGACGCAATGCTGCACGGCGTCGCGCTGATCGCCTGCGATCAGCCGGCGGTCGATCAGTCGCACCTGCGTGCCCTGCACGCGCAATTCGATGCAATGCGAACACGTGTCGTGTCGTCGTACGCTGGCGTGCATGGTATTCCGGCGGTCTGGCCGCGCGATGACTGGCCCGCGCTCGCTGCGCTCGAGGGTGATCGGGGTGCCAAGGTACTGCTTACCGGAGACGAGGCAACCGTTGAGCTTGCAAACGGCGCGCTCGACCTCGATACGCCGGCCGATGTGCTGGCATGGCGCGGTGAGAGCGGGGTTCGCGTCAACGAGTAGCGGCGTCTCCGGGAACTCCACGGAAACCATCGGACTAGTCAGGCACAGGGACCGACGCGGTGCACTATCGTATCATCCCGACTCGTCCTGGTGCGATCCTCTTTCCCGTCGAAGTGCTCGTGTCCACTACAGTTCCTGCGACCTCCACCGTCCACGGTACCTCATCAGCATCCGCGTCCTCCGCGCAGCCGCTGATGCTGCCGGACGATGTGCACAACCGGAAGCTGCTGTCACATGTGCACCCAGCCGACTGGAAGAATCCGGTTGCGGCGGATCGCTACCAGTTGATCGTGATCGGTGCGGGGACCGCAGGGCTCGTTAGCGCCGCCATCGCGTCCGGACTCGGTGCGCGCGTCGCTCTTATCGAGCGTCATCTCATGGGTGGAGATTGCCTCAATGTTGGCTGCGTGCCCTCCAAGGCGGTGCTGCGCGCTGCGCGTTCGTGGCACCAGGCGCGCACGTCCGAAGAAGAGTTCGGCGGACCGTCGGCCGAAGCTGACGGCGACTTTGCCGCGGTCATGGAACGGTTGCGGCGGATTCGCGCGGGCATTGCACCAATCGACGGTGTACCTCGCTTCGCTTCGCTTGGCATCGATGTCTTTCTCGGCGAGGCAAAGTTCACGTCAGCAGAAACCATCAGTGTTGGAGGACAGACGCTTCGCTTCCGTCGCGCGATCGTTGCGACAGGCGCCCGCGCATCGCTACCTCCGATTCCCGGACTGGCCGAATCGAATCCGCTTACCAACGAGACCCTTTTCTCACTGACGACGCGTCCCCGGCGACTGGCGGTGATCGGCGCCGGGCCGATCGGTCTCGAGATGGCACAATCGTTCGCGCGTTTTGGTAGCGACGTGACGGTGCTCAATGCCGATGCACGTGCGATGCCGCGCGATGACGCTGATGCTGCAGCGGTGATTGACGCGCATTTGCGAAATGATGGCGTGACGTTCCACCATGGTGTCAAGATCACGCGCGTGGAACGTGCCGGGAACGAGACGACGCTGCATTTCACCGAGGGAGAAAAGACGCTGCATGTGACCGCCGACGCCCTGCTCGTGGCGGCCGGCCGCACGCCGAATGTCGATGGACTTGGGCTGGAGCAGGCGGGTGTCACGTTCAACAAGCAGGGCATCGAGGTCTCTGACAGGTTTCGCACCTCGAACAAACGCGTCTTTGCAATCGGCGATGTGGCCTCGCCGTTTCAGTTCACGCACGCCGCTGATGCGCAGGCGCGACTCGCAGTACCCAACGCGCTGTTCTTCGGCATCGGTGGCGGCAAGAGCTCATCGCTCGTGATTCCGTGGGCTACCTACACATCGCCCGAAGTCGCGCACGTCGGAAAAGCCGTTGCCGATTTATCCGCGTCGGAAACAGACGTGATCACCATGCCGATGCACGACAACGATCGCGGCATTCTCGAAGGTGATACGGACGGCTTCTTCCGCGTGCATCTCGAGAAGGGCACAGACCGCATCCTCGCGGCCACGCTGGTGTGTGAGGGCGCGGGCGACATGATCGGAGAAGTCGTGTCGGCAATTCGGCGCGGTGAAGGGCTGCGCGCACTCGGCAAGACGATGCATCCGTATCCCACGCGCTCCGCCATATTCGGGCGCGCTGCGGACCACTTCAATCGCGGTCGCCTCACGCCCCTGGCTCTCAAGGTGTTTGCTGCGTTCTTCCGGGCGACCACGTGACATCGTCAGATCGACACGTCGACGCGCCGCCCGCATCCACGCCAACGGCCACCGCATCGCCCGCATCCCCTTCGACGGCATCCGCACCACCGGCCACCAGCAAGCGAAAGTCGTTCATCAGACTCGGCGTTCTTGCGCTTGTGCTCGCGGCCGTAGCCTTCGCCGCCACTCGGGCCGGCTTGCTCGACCTGCGTGATCCGGCGACACTGCTCGCCGCCGTCGAACGCGCGCGCGAAGTGCCGTACATCCACGTCGTCTTCGTGCTGACGTATATCGTGGTGGCGACGTTCGGCTTGCCAGCCACGCCGTTCACGCTTGCCGGCGGAATTCTTTTTGGTACCGTGCTGGGCTCTGGTCTCAACTGGATTGGCGCAACGCTCGGCGCAACGGGCACCTACCTCCTAGCGCGTACGCTCGGCGGGGACGCACTGCGCAAACTGCTCGGTGCACAGGCAGCGCGCCTCGATCTGCTGGCAGGCAAGCGTGGATTCAGCACACTCTTCCGTTTGCGTCTGCTACCTGTGATTCCGTTCAACGCGCTCAGCTTCACCGCGGCGCTGTCCGGGATCGGATTGCGTCCGTATGTGGCCGCCACCGGTCTCGGCATCTTGCCGGGCACGATCATCTACACGTATTTCGCGGGCAGTCTGGTGGGCGGCGTGTCCGGCGCATCGAGTGAGGCCCGACTCAACCTGATCATCGCGTCCGTGCTGTTGTTGGCGCTTTCATTCCTGCCCACGATCATCTCACGCGTGCGCGGCAACAGATCCGCCGACGCTCCGGAACCGAGCGCATGATGAGGGATTCGACAAGGGCATTTGCGTTGCGCCGTACCGAACCGGCGCGCAGCTTTCCCATGCTACCCATGCAGCGCTCACTCGCTCACGTTCGCCACTCAGCCCCCTGCCTCCGTGTCCGACGCAGCGATCGACCGTCAACAGAGTTTTCACGAGCTCGCGCTGCGCTGGCTGCCAGACGTTACGCGATTCGCGCTGTCGTTGACGCGCGATGAATCGGCCGCAGCGGATCTGGTGCAAGAAACGTATCTGCGCGCCTGGCGCCATTGGGACACGTTCAAGCCCGGCAGTGAAGCTCGTGCGTGGCTGTTCACCATCGCTCGCAATGCCTGGCGCAAGAGCGCGCCGAGGGATGCGCGGCTCATTGCGGTCGAGGATGACACGTTGCAGGCGCTGAGTGACGCGGAGTATCCGCTCGGCGCTTCGTCTGCCATTACGCAAGCGCTCGGCGCGATCGACCTCGGGCCTGCCATCGAACGCGCCATAAGTGAACTGCCGGAAGCGTTCCGGGAAGTCGTACAGCTCGTTGAGCTGCAGGAGTTGCCCTATGCGGAAGCAGCCATCGTGCTCGACATTCCCGTCGGCACGGTGCGCTCGCGGTTGTTCCGCGCGCGCCGACTGCTGCAGGCTGCGCTGCTCGAGCACGCGCGTGATGCCGGACTGGTCCGCGCGAACGTAGAGGAGGACCTCGCATGACGGTGCAAACCTCGGATCAGCCCATCGGCGGTGAGATGCTCGATTGCGGAACCGCCGTCCGCATGCTTTGGGACTACCTCGACGGCCACCTCGGCGCGCCTGAAGAAGCGGCTGTGCGTCAGCATATCTCCCGCTGTTCACATTGCTTCCCTCACGCAGACTTCGCGAAGGTTGTTCTCGACGCGGTCGCTCAAGTTCGCGAATCGCAGGTGCGCGAACCGCAGGCGAGACCCGCAGCGTCGGAGTTGCGCGATCGTATTCTCACGCAGTTGCGCGCGGAGGGCTACGAGGGCCCCTAGCCGGTAATGATGGGGATCACCCAGATCCGCGGCGGCGTTTGCTCCGTAAGTGGCGGAGCAACCATGCTTCCGCAACATTTCTCCGACTCATTCTTCATGTCTTGTCTGTACCGCTATGCGATGGCGTGCGTGGTGAGCCTCGCGTCTCTCGCGCCATCGTCGATGTCGTCACAGGAGTCGTCTGTCGTTACCGGCGTCGTGCGCTCTGCAGGCGGCTTGCCTCTCGTTGGCGCACAGGTCAGCTTCGCCCCGCTTGTGTCTCGCGGCGAGGCCATTGGTGCGGCCAGCAGCGTTGTCAGCACCGCCACCGATTCCGCCGGCGCATTCACGCTGCGGTCAGTACCGCTGGCCGCCGGCTTCATCGTCGTTCGTGCTGTGGGTTTCGTGCCGGATTCCGTACGTGTGTCGGCGCAGATCACGCGTCGTGTCGCGCTCACGCTGCGTCCGCTCGCTTCACTGGGCGTGATCTCCGTGATCGCGCCGCGTCCTCGTCCGCTGCTCAACACAGCAAATGCAGCCACAGGCGGCACGGTCGAGCGACTCGAGCTCGAACGACTTCCAACCGACGCGCGCGATCCGATCGCGCTCGCGTACACGATTCCCGGCGTCACCACGGGAACGGGTTTCTTCGGCGACGCACCGCGCCTGTCCATCAACGGCTCCAACGCGCTGTACACGCAATATTCGCTCGACGGCCTGGAGAACAACGAGGGCTTCCTTGGCGGTGCGCGTGTTGAAGTCCCGTTGTCCGCGCTTCAGCGTTTCGGAGTACTTGCAAATACGTACGGCGCAGAGTTCGGTCGCAGCTCCAACGGTGTGGTGAATATGGAGTCGCGTGCCGGCGGTGAGACGTGGCAGGGTGAGGCCTTCGTGTACAACCGGCCAGGATTGCCGGTGGACGCACGTTCGGCGGTCGTGCCGTCGGGACAGGATCCCGATGACTTTCGTCAGGCGCAGGAAGGCTTTCGCCGCTCGCAGGTCGGTGTCGCCGGCGGCGGTCCGGTGCGTGCCAACCAGACATACGTGTTCGGCGCGCTCGAGTACACCAACGAGAACGAAGACCGCATCGCGTCCACCGCAAACACCACATTCACCGGACGCGAAGTGCGCGGCACCATCAAGGGCTTCGGCCGCATCGATCACGGCTGGTCGCCCACGCAGACCACCACGCTCCGCATTGCTGCCAGCAGCGTGAATCGTGAAGGACGCGGAAGCGGCATCGTCGCGCCCGAGGCGGATATCGTCACTCAGCGCATCGGTTCCGCGTCCGCGCTCGTGCATCGCTCCGTGCTGGGCGAGGGACGTGCGAGCAATGAAGTTGCCGTGCAACTTGGCACGTTCCGCTGGAACTTCCCTCCGGCGCAGAGCAGCTTCGAGATTCCTCAGGTCACCATCCGCCGCGTGCAGGGTATCGACACCGTGTCTGTCGGCGTGGTGGGATCGAGCAACTTTGTCTTCGACGAACGCGAGACGCAGTTGCAGGTGCGAAACGTTTTCGAGACGATGCTCGGCGACCGGCATCAGCTTCGCATCGGCGGTGATGCGTGGCGATCGAACTTCACGCTGGCCGGCTCGCAGAGTAATCCGTCGGGTTCCTACGTCGTGCTCGATGAAGGCAACATCCCGCAGCGCGGCAATCGCTACGCCTTCGCCGACGTGCCAAACGATGTGCGCGTACTCAGCTACACCGTTGACGCAGCGCAGAAGCAGGTCGATCTCTCACAGACGCTCGTCGGTGCGTTCGTCGAAGACATCTGGCGCCTGTCCCCTGCCCTCACGCTGACACTCGGAGTGCGCTGGGACTACGACGACCTCACGTCGCGCGGCGGGAGCGACCCCGACCTCGACAACGTGCAGCCGCGCGCGTCGATCAACTGGCTCGTCGGTCCGCGATCGGTGTTGCGTGCTGGCGCGGGACTCTACGCGGGGAAGTTTCCATACGCCGTCTACTCCGACGCCATCCAGTTCGGACCCGACGGAAACCAGACAGTGACGTTCGATGGTACCAACGCGCCCGCATACCTGCAGGGTCCTCGCACGGCCACGCTCGATCGCTCACAGTTGCCACCAGGTGAAGTGCGAGAGCTGTTCGCGCTTGGTCTCGAGCAGCCCATGAGTCGGCAGTTCACCGCCGGCTGGCAACAGCAGTTCGGCACGCGCTTCGCGCTTGGTGTGGACGCGGTGTATGTCGACACGCGCAACCTGCCGCGATCGTGGGACCTGAATGCAAGCACGCGCGGCATTGGACCCAACGATACAATCAGCCTCAGCGTAAATACCGGCGACCAGTTCCGTCCGGTGACGCCCGTGACGGGCGGCTTCCGCCGCCGCACCACCACGGAAAGCGGTGGAGAGTCAACCTACGCCGGCCTGTACACATCAGCGCGCTGGTCAGCGCCCGGCGAATGGCTGCTCGATGCCAACTGGGTCTGGTCGCGCGCGCGCACCAACACGGAAGACATCAACTTCAACGCCACGCAGGGCAACAACTTCGACGCGGAGTGGGCGGACGCCATCAACGATCGCCGTCACCGTGTCGCACTGCGTGCCACGTGGACTGGTATCCGTCGCCTCGCCTTGTCCGGCATTGCCGACTGGCAGACCGGCCAGCCGATCAACCGTGTCGCCTTCTTCCGCGACCTCGATGGTTCAGGCGACACGTTCGGCAACGGATTTCTCGGCAATCAGGATCGCTTCTTCGGCGTACCGCGCAATGGTGAGCGTCTGCCGAGTGCATTGTTCACCAGCGCGAGCGCATCGTACGCATTGCAGGTCGGCAATCAGGGCATCGAACTGCGCGCGGATGTATTCAACCTGTTCAACAGCATCAATGCGAGCGGGTATGCAAACGGCCTGCCGGGAGGCGGTGCGCGCACCCAGGTCGGTCGCCCCGGCGATGCAATCGTGATTTCCGCCGTCGCGCCGCCGCGTCAACTGCAGTTCTCAGCACGCTGGTTGTTCTGATCGTGGCAGCGAAGCAATCGCAGAGCGTGCGCTCGGAACGCTGGCGATCGGTGACCGTGTCATCGCTTCGTCCACAGCTACCGCGCGCGTTGACGGCTCTGCTGATCTGCGGTGCGTCACTTGCTGCTGCGTGCGGCGGCGACACATCGTCGCGTGATACATCCGCCGAGATCGCCGAGCTGGTGGCGTTGCCATGGGACAGCGTGACCGCACGCGCACATGGCACAACCGTCACATGGCGCAAGTGGCGCGGAGACCCGGCGATCAATGCCTACGTGGACAACTGGCTCGCGCCGCGACTGCGCGATTCGTTCAATATTCGACTCGAAGCGGTGGACGGGCAGGGTCCGGAAATTGTGAACCAGCTTGTGCTCGAGCGCGAGGCGGGACGAGGCGCTGGCACGGCAAGCCTGCTGTGGATCAACGGCGAGACCTTCGCTTCGCTGCGCGCCGAGTCGCTGCTCGCAGGTCCGTGGTCGGGTGTGCTGCCGAACGCAGCCTACATCGACAGCAGTTCGCGCATCATCACGCGCGACTTCGAACAGGATCCGCAAGGTTTCGAGAGTCCGTGGGGAACGGTGCAGTTTGCGCTCATTTACGACACGGTGCGTACGCCCTCTCCGCCGCGTTCGTTCAGCGAGCTTGCGACATGGATCCGCGCAAATCCCGGCCGCTTCACGCATGACCAGGGATTCAGCGGCGTGACATTCCTCAAGATGCTCATGTACGCGCGCGGCGGTGGCGTCGAGTATTTCGAGGGCGGCTTCACCGACGCCAAGTATGACATCGGAAGAACGGCGGTCTTCTCCTGGCTCGATTCGCTGCACACGAACTTCTGGCGCGGTGGTGAGACGTATCCGCCCGATGTCGCCGCGATGCATCGCCTGTTCGCGAACTCCGAAATCGACTTCTCCATGTCGAACAACCAGCACGACGTGGTGAACAAGATCCGTCGCGGTGAACTGCCGGCTACCGCGCGAGCGCTTGTGCTGCGAGATGGCACCATCGCCAACGCGCACTATGTGGGCATTCCATTCAATGCGCCCAATCCGGCCGGTGCGATGGTAGTCGCGAATCTACTGCTCTCTCCCGAAGCGCAGTTCACGAAGCTGCAGCCTGACGTATGGGCCGACGGCACCGTGCTCGATGTCACGCGCGTGCCGGAGCCGTGGCGCAAACGCTTTGCCGAACTCGATGCGGACCCTCGCGCGATCCCTCGTGATACGCTTGCCCGATACGCGCGGGCTGAGGTGGCGCCGGAGTTCCATCAGCGATTGCACACCGATTGGCGCGAGTGGCTGCGTGGCGGCAGCCGCGGCCGCGCGCCGTAAGCCGATGCGAGCGTCTCGTTCGGGAGGAGCACTGTGGCTCGCCGGGCTCGTCGCTCTACCGGTATTTTTCGGTATTACCTACTCCGCTCTTGCCGTGCTCGGCCTTACTGGTGCAGGCGCGGACGGATCGATTGACCTGACGCGCGTGCAATCCGTGCTCAGCGACCGCAGCACATGGCGCGGGCTCGGCTGGTCGCTCTACGTGGCGTCCGTCAGTACCGCGCTTGCCACATGCGGTGCCGCAGTGGTCGCGCTGCTCTTCAGCCGACACACGCTCAGTGATCGCGCGGCCCGTTCGATCGCCACGCTGCCGCTGCCTGTGCCTCACCTCGTTGCGGCGGCAACGGCGCTCTTCGTGCTCGGTCAGAGTGGACTGCTCGCTCGGCTGCTGCACGCCATGGGAGTCATCGAAAGCCCTGCGGACATGCCACCGCTGGTGTACGATCGCGCTGGTGTTTCGCTCATCATTTCTCTCGCGTGGAAGGAACTGCCCTTCCTCGCCGTCGTTGCGATCGCCCTTCGGCAGGGTCAGAGCCGCGAGTTCGACGAAGCCGCGCGCACCCTTGGCGCTTCGCCGGCCTTCGTCGCGCGGCGCATAACGTGGCCGATTCTCTGGCGCGGACTCATGCCGGCCGTGATCGCTACGTTCGTGTTCGCGTTCGGCAGCTACGAGTCGGCGGTATTGCTCGCGGCCGCCGATCCGGCACCGCTGCCCGTGCTCACCATGGAACGCTTCGCCGACCCCGCGCTTGCAAGGCGAGG
Source organism: Gemmatimonadaceae bacterium (assembly GCA_041747275.1). Lineage (GTDB taxonomy): Bacteria > Gemmatimonadota > Gemmatimonadetes > Gemmatimonadales > Gemmatimonadaceae > JAABRT01. The sequence continues at coordinate 25,053 of JBGTFN010000345.1, forward strand.
CGAGGCGTATGGACTCGCACTGCTCGCACTGCTCGTTGCGGGCGGCGCCGTTGTCGTGCACGAATGGACGCGCGCGCGGTGGGGCGCGCTTGTGCGATGACTCGCGCATCCCTGCATCACAGCGCGTGGCGATTCGCCCTCATCGGAGCACTCACGCTCTCCACCTTCGTGCCATTCGTCATCCTGCTATTGCAGTCGGTCAGCCTGCAGTGGCGCTGGCCCGATGTCTTGCCGCAATCCTTCACGCTGCGCGCGTGGTCCGACGTGTTCGGCAGCGCACTCGGTCGGGCGGCCGTCACGAGTGCACTGCTCGCCGTGACCACCGCACTCACGGCGACAGCGTTCGCGCTTCCGATCGGACGCGCGCTGGCGAGACTGCATGGACCTGCACGCCATCTGGCCGCGGCGCTCGTATTTCTTCCCGTCGCCGCGCCACCGATCGCGCTAGGCGCCGGTCTGCAGATCGGCGCGCTTTCACTCGGACTCGGCGGAAGCGCGGTGGGCGTGTGGCTCGCGCACTGCGTGCCCGCTGTCGGCTATGTCGCGTTGCTCTTCCTCGGAGTCTTCACCACGAGAAGCGGTGAAGACGAAGAAGCGGCGCGTTCACACGGCGCGAACCCCTGGCAGACATGGCGCTTGGTGATATTGCCATCTCTGCGAGGTCCGATCGCTGAAGCACTGGCCATCGCCTTTCTCATTTCGTGGGCTCAGGTTGCGCTCACACTGGTGGTGGGCGGCGGCGCCGTGCGTGCCCTACCTATCGAAGTGCTCGCGCTAGTACGCGCAGGACAGGAGCGTGAAGCCGCAGTCGGCGCACTGCTGCTGGTGATGCCGGCCATCGCCGCCCTGGCGGCACTGCGCGTTGGCGTTCGCAGAACCGACGCCCTTCCCGCCTGACGTGCGTGAAGCCACCATGTACGGTGTGATCTCGCCACCGAAATCAGTCGACACGTCGAACAAGCGCTTGCCTGCCGAGTCGGCGCCCGTGCCGGAGCTCACGTCAGCGCCAGCGCTTTCGCTCGATCGTGTGCACGCTCCGTTCGGTGACAACGAAACCGGAGATGGCCTTCATGACATCTCGCTGCAGGTCGCCCGAGGTGAGCGCGTCGCACTGCTCGGACCGTCTGGTGAAGGCAAGACTTCGCTGTTGCGCGCCATTGCCGGTCTCGCACGCGTGTCTCGCGGAACGGTCTCGGTAAACGGACGCGACGTCACGCGCACAGCACCGGAGGCCCGTGGAACCGTGTATCTGCATCAGACGCCGGTGCTCTTTCCACACCTGAGTGTGCTCGACAACGTCGCCTTTCCGCTGACGGTTCGAGGTATCGCGCCGGACGAGCGGCGTCGCACGGCACAGCGTTTTCTCGAACGCGTGCAGCTTGGTGAACTCGGCGCACGACTTCCGCATGCCCTGAGCGGCGGACAGCGACATCGTGTGGCCCTCGCGCGCGCGCTCGCTGCGTCGCCGCACGTGCTGCTGCTCGATGAGCCGCTTTCAGCGCTCGACCCGATCCTTCGCCGGGAGGTGCGCGAGACCATTCGCGACCTGCACACGGACAATCCGGCTGGAATGCTGCTTGTGACGCACGATCTCGAAGACGCCACCGCGCTCGGCGATCGCATTGCAATCCTGCTCGGACGCGAACTGGCACAGGTCGCGACGGTGGCCACGCTCTTTTCTCAGCCCGCGACGTTGGCCGTGATGCGGTTTCTGGGAGTGCATCAGGAGTTCGCCGGCATCATGCACGATCGGGAACGCGTGCACACGTTGTTCGGAACACTGACGCTGCCGAGGGAGACGACGTCAGCAGTGCATGGCGCGGACCAGGTCGTTATCGGAGTTCGTGCTGACGCGCTGCGTTGCGTGCCAGGTCATGAAGCGCATGAGACGCCACCGACCCATGCGATCAGGTTCAGTGGTCGCGTCACCAACCTGCACCACCGGCCTTCCGGCAGCAGCGCCGTCGTACAGGTCGGTGAGAGCACCGTCGAGGCGCTCAGCGACCGCATGCATCCGCCGATGGTGGATGACAGCATCATTGTTTCGCTCGACACGCGCGGCCTGATCGCGTTTCCTCGCTGAGCGTTCGATGTTCGACGAATGGTTTCGCCTGCAGAAGGAACGCTGGTTCCGGCCCCTTGCTGCGGTCGTGGGGAACTGGTGCACCCCGATCGCAATCACGCTGCTCGCATTGCTCGCCGGCATCGCCTCGGCAGTTGCTGCAGCGTTCGCAATGTGGACTGTCTCGTTGCTGCTGTGGCTGCTCAACCGCATTCTCGACGGGTTCGACGGTACACTGGCGCGCGTCCAGCAACGACAATCCGACCTTGGCGGCTATCTCGATATCGTGCTGGACTTCGTCGTGTACGCCGCGATTCCGCTGGGCATCGCGCTCGCGCTCGAGTCACGCGCTTCCTGGCTCGTGCTCGCCGTGCTGCAAGCCACGTTCTTTGTGAACGCCGCATCGTGGATGTACCTCTCCGCCGTACTCGAGCGACGCGGCCAGGGGGCGACATCACGCGGCGAGATGACAACGGTCACCATGCCGCGCGGACTGGTCGCAGGTACGGAGACCGTGGTGTTCTACTCGCTCTTCCTGTTGTGGCCGCAACACTTCGTGTCACTGGCCGCGATCATGGCCGCCGGCGTCACCATCGGCGTCACGCAGCGCATCGTCTGGGCCTCGCGACACCTGGACTGACGCCTCGTGCGCACGCGTCTTGTCGAGGCGCTCCCACACCCGTTCCTTCACGTCGTCCACAAAGAGCTGCAGATGCGGGAACGGAATCTCGATGCCCGCCGCGTCGAGCGCCTTCTTGCACGCTTCGACCACGCGGAAGCGCACGGGAGTTTCATTCATCGCTGCTGCCACCCAGACGCGTACCACCAGATTCACGCTCGAATCGCCGAGCGCGTCCACGACAACCGTTGGCGGCGGCGTCGGCAATACACCGTCGAGATCGCGCATGACGCCGAGGATTGCCTCGCGCGCGTCATCGATGGACTCCTTGTACGCAATCCCGACCTGCACGCTCACGCGTGACTCACCGTACATCGAATGGTTGACGAGCAGTTCGCCGATCACCTGCTTGTTCGGAATGACGACGAACGTGTTGTCGTGCGTGCGCAACCGTGTGGTGCGCAGCGTGATGTTGCGCACCTCACCATAGCGGCCCTGCGTGGTGACCCAATCTCCCACCTTGAACGGCCGATCCCAGAAGATCAGGAAGCCAGCGATCATGTTGGCGATGGTTTCCTGCGCGGCGAAGCCAACCGCGATGCCCACCACTCCGAGTCCCGCCAACGCAGCGGCGACGTTGATGCCAAGCTGGCTCGCCGCCATGACGAGGCCCACGACCCATACAGCACCGCGTACGACGCCATCAACCAGCAGATGAATGAGCGCGTCGGCAATGCCGGCACGCCGAAGCACTGAGCGAAGCGCCGGCTGCAGGACGCGGAGCAATACATAGAACGCCAGCAGTACCAGCAACGCTGCCAGCACCCGAGGTACGACTGCCACGGCGATCGCCAGCAGCGCGTCGCTCGACAGCCATTCAATGGACTCCAGATCGAACTGCACCGATCAGTCGCCCGACACCAGCGCAATCGTCGACAGGCCAATGATCATGGCGAGTGTCGTGTCGTCACGGCGTGCTTCGTGCGCATTGTCCATGAGCAGAGTCGCGTTCCTGGTGGCAAGCCCGAACCGGATCATTACACCAGTCATGGACATGATATTGAGTATATCGCCCGTCAGCGGCAGCGCCAGTTTGCCGCTAGTTCGCTCCCAATGCCTCATCGAAGTAGGCCGCCACGTCGATGTGCAGCGTCTCGCGCGCGCTGGCCGGTCGCCACTCCAGGAGCGAGTCGGCGATCAGATCTTCCGAGTCTGGTCGTACTGCACAGATGCTCCGATTCCAGCGGTCCACCATC
>JBGTFN010000346.1:0-10173 GCA_041747275.1 Gemmatimonadaceae bacterium
CGCTCCAGACCTTCGGAGCGCGAAGCGCCACCAGGTCGAAGAGCGCCGCGTAGCGTCGGCGCATTTGCCGCCACGCAGTTTCGATGGGATGCTGTTGGGTCATGACGGAACTCTGTGGTCAGGGGGAATGGCGCCCGGCCTCACCGTGCGCTACCGAAAAAGCATAGGGCACGCCCTCCAAAGCGCCGGCCGCCCCCCCGCCACCACCCGCTACCACGGCCACTCCCGGAGCTGGCTCGACTCGTTACCGTGGGGTGCGGCCCTCCCGTCTGGCAGGGCGAAGGCGGGAGTCCACGCACCGCAAGGTCCTCCGAGGCCGCAACGCCTCGTCCCCGACCTCACGCGTCCCGCTCCGCGCGCTGGCTAACATTGCGCTGAGGCTGCCGGACGGCAGGGCGCGAAGAAAGCAGACGCACCAGCTACGGCAATTCCCGTTGACAGCTTCAGAACAATGCCGTATGCTACGGGAGAAGCCGTAGTCACACCACTCTTGAGCTCCTGCAATGGCATCCGAGGTCTATTTCACCCCCCGTGAGCTCGACGTCATGAGCGTGCTCTGGCGAGCAGGATCGGCCACGGTCTCCGAAGTGCGCGACGTGATCGCTGAGCCGCTGGCGTATACCTCGGTACTGTCTGCGCTTCAAACGCTCGAAGACAAGCGATTTGTACGGCACGAAGCTGAAGGGCGCGCGTACCGGTACTTTCCGGTTGTCGATTCCGAGCACGCCGGCTCAAGCGCGATCTCGCGCATCCGCGAAGCAATCTTTCATGGGTCTGCGGAGCGACTGCTCGCGCAACTCGTATCTGACCGCGATATGCCCCGCGAGGAACTCGAGCGCATGCGCCGATTGCTCGACAAACGGCTCGGCGCCGCCGGTGATGAAGATAGTGCGTTCGATGGACGTGCCACATGATCACCGCATGGATTCTGTACTCGTTGGTGCTCGGCGCGATGCTCGCCGTCGGCGCACTCCTCGCTGATCGCGCGGCTGTTGCAGCACGATTGCCGCGGCGGTTCGCCTGGATGGGCACGCTCACACTGTTGATCGTCCTCACCGCGCTCGCACCGTGGCGTCAGGCGACGCGGATCACGGGCGGTTCGACAATGAAGCCCACTGCGATCAGTGCGACAGACCCAGTTCGAACTCCCGGAACACGTTCCACTATCGAGCGGATTGTGGACGCATTGGCCTATGCTGCGCGGCATGGCATTGACGATGTAAGCGCCGGCGTGCCGGTATCAGTCGACCGTACTATTGGCGCACTGTGGTTGATCGCGAGCGCGGTGTCACTGCTGACGCTGCTCAGCGCCTTGCGCAGACTTGACCGGCAGCGCCGCGAATGGCCGCTGGCGACGATGTATGGAGAGCGAGTGCGCGTCACTACCGCACATGGACCAGCCGTGTACGGTGTGCTTCGCCCGGAGATCGTATTGCCGAACGCGCTGCTCGCCCGCCCATCGAACGAACAGCAACTGGTGCTCGCGCATGAAGCTGAACATCGCCGAGCGCGCGATCCGCTGCTGCTTTCCGCCGCAGCACTCGCCGCTGCCTTGATACCCTGGCATCCAATCGCGTGGTGGCTGGCATCTCGGTTGCGCTCGGCGATTGAACTCGACTGTGATGCGCGGGTCTTGCGGCGAGGGGCGTCACCGAGACAGTACGGTGAGCTACTAATAGCGCTGTCCGAAGCGTTGCCCTCACGTCGGAACTCGCTGCACGCGTTAGCACTGCTTGATTCTCCTCGCCTGCTCGAAGAGCGATTGCTCGCCATGACCGCTCCGGCGTCCCGTCGCGTTCCCCTCGCCATCGGGAGCCTGTTGTTGGGCGGAGCCGCGGTCGTGGTGGCGGCGTGCAACACCGATGTTCCCTCTGCCGCACGCGTGCGCGACGCGGACGCAACGACGGTGGCGTACCTGCTTGGGCTTCCAGACGGTTCAAGCGTGACTTATGTAGTGGATGGTCGCTCCGTTTCCGAAGCTGAGGCGAAGCGGGTGAAGGCCGGAGAGATCGCCACGATCAATGTGCACACTGATGCCGGAGTGCTGAGTCTCCCCAAAAAAGGCTTGGAGCGTGGAGTCGAAGTGCGCATCATCACGCGCCGCTCTGCGGCTGCCCCAGACACGATACGCGCACAGAATTCGATGAGCAGCGTGCTTCCGACCACCGACTCCGAAGCGCGTGTGCTCTCGGGGGCGGACACGGGCCGCGTGATGCTCCAGTTCATGCGTGATGACAGTAGTAACATCGTGGTGCGCCAGCGCAGCCTCGGCACGAGCGATCTGAGTTCCGAGATCGTCGTTCGCGTCGACAGCCAGTATCCGACTCCCGCACGGGTCACAGAGCTCCACTACGCCTCAGCGGCCGGCGAGCCGCTGCTCGTTCTTGACGGTGTGATTGCCGAGGCGGGAATCAGCGCGTTGCGAAACCTGATTCCCACGGACATCGCGAGTATCGAAGTAGTGAAGGGAGCCTCCGCTGAACGTGTGTACGGGTCGCAAGCGGCCAGCGGCGTCATCCAAGTGTCGACAAAGCGCCTGCGTTAGAGCAGGTAAACTCACTAAGCAGGCGCACCACGCGTTTCAAAGCGAAGCCTGCGCCATGGTGCCGCATCGCGGAGATTTGCTAGCGCCCTCACGCTGTTTGCCGTTGCAACTCTGCGGGCGCCTAGCGCTCTTTGTCTCTGCGTGAAAACGTGCGCTGCATGCAACCGCGTCGCTCGCGCAGGTCGTGCTTTTCGACGTCTCCGCGTGTGTTGCCGCACGTAGTCAGCATCTCGTCTCGTCCGAACTGTGCGCCCGCTGCCGCGTAGGCGTCACGCACCCACCTCAGCTCAACCGCTCGATGCGTCTCTCCCTCGTCGCAGCGCTCGTGTTTCCGCTCACCGTGGCCGCCCAACCAGCGGAGACGATCAGAGGGAGAGTCACCTCCGATTCCGGACGCGTGATGGTCGGCGCTACCGTGATCATCACGCGCGGGCCTGATCGTCTCGTCAGGCAAGCGGTGACCTCCGATAGCGGACGGTACACCATCAGCTTTGAAAACGGGACTGGCGACTACCTCGTCGCCGTTCAGGCGGATGGTTACAAGACGGCGCGACGCCGCGTTACGCGATTAAGCAATGAGCGCACGCTCACGGCCGACTTTGTGCTGTCGAGCAACGTCGTATCGCTTGATGCCGTTCGAGTGCAGGCGAATCGTCCGATCCGCGCGAATGCGGACGTGAATCCCACCAGGCTTGAAACGGGCGCCAGTGAACGCTTCAAGGAAGGCGTGGTTGGCGGCCTTCCGCCTAATGCCATCGGGGACATTGTCGCCACCGGCGCGACCATTCCCGGGTCGGTCTCTGCAGGGGGCGGGCTGTCGATGATGGGCGCGGCGTCGAGCAGTAATCTTACCACGCTGAACGGCATGGCCATCGGTGCAGCCGGATTGCCGCGGGCAGCGAGAGCGGACATGCGTGTTACCGGTGCTACGTTCGACGCCACGCGCGGAGGGTTTTCTGGAGCCAACGTGGACCTGCGGCTGCAACCTGGCTCGCGGAGCTTCAACGACCGTATGGTCTTCGCCACGCTTGATGCGCCGTACCTGCAATCCACCGACGCCATCGGACGTGCGCTCGGCGTTCCAAACACGAGTTGGCGAGCCTCAGGCGGTGCGAGCGGCGAAGCCATTCGCCGCACGCTGCTCTACAATGTGGCGGTGGACGTCTCGCGTTCAAGTCGCCTGCGGCCGGATCTTCTCAACGCCAGCCCGCTCGCGTATGAGCTGTCGGGGATTTCCACGGACTCACTGCAACGCGCTCGCACGCTTGCTTCAAGCGTCGGACTTCCACTCGCCATTAGCGGAATCCCTAATGCCGTGCAACGTGAGGGGCTGAGTGCGATTGCGCGACTCGACGATATTCGAGACAGTACGCGCTCGCGCTCGCTCACCATGTACGTCAACGAGTCGCGTGGTGACAATGAAGGTATGGGTGTCCTCAGCGCGCCCTCGTCCGGCACAGCCCGAAACGACGTGGCCGCCGGTGCCATGTTGTCGTTGGGACGTTGGAGCGGGCCAGGGTTCAGCACGCTGCGCACGACGCGCCTGAATGTTGGCACAACACGCGCACGAACATCACCGTACAGTGCGCAGCCCGCGGTGGATGTCCTGGTACGGACACTCAGTGACGCCACCGCCAACGATGCGGGTGTCGCAAACCTCTCGCTCGGGGGACTCGGTACCGATGAGTCCGATATCACCAATCTGACAGTCGAAGCAGATCACGAGTACCTGCGCAACATGCGGGGACGGCGCCATCAGATTCGCGCCATCGTCTGGGGGCGTGTCGACGATCTAGCACACTCGGGTGGCGGCAACGTGAATGGGCGGTACAGCTTCGCCTCCCTTGAGGACTTGGGAGCGAGGCGACCATACTCGTATTCACGCACCATCCTGAATCCGGACCGACGCGGTACAAGCTGGAACTCGGCCACCGCCGTATCACACACGTACAATCCGAATCGCTTCTTCTCACTGCTCTACGGGCTACGCGCGGAGGCGAATGGCTTTTTCACTGAGCCTGCGCGCAACACCGCACTTGAAGAGGCGCTTGGCGTACAGTCGGGCGGCGTGTCCACGCGGATGCATTTGAGCCCACGTATTGGCTTCAGCTATACCTTCAACAAGTCGCAGAACAACAGCAGTGGATCATCGAACAACGCCTACGGAAACTGGTACCGCTATCCTACCGGTGTGTTGCGGGGCGGCATCGGTGAGTTTCGTGATTTGTGGCGACCAAGCGTTGTCGCTGACGCCGCGGCGCGAGCTGGACTTACGAGCAACGCGCTTTCGTTGCTGTGCGTGGGAGACGCGGTTCCGGTTGTCGACTGGAGTGCGGCGTCGTCATCGGCTCGGCCGAGCCAGTGCCGCGATGGTAGCGGTCCGCTCGGTGAAGTAGCGCCGACTGTCTCGCTGCTTGATCGCCGCTACGACGCGCCGCGAAGCTGGCGTGCATCGCTTGACTACAACACGACACGGTGGAATCTCATGTTGCGTGCGAGTGCGCTCGCGACGTACGACCTGAATCAGGCATCGACTGTCGATGCCAACTTTTCGGGAGAGCGACGCTTCACGCTCACGAACGAGGGCAACCGGCCCGTATTTGTTTCGCCCGCTTCAATCGATACGAACAGCGGCGCCGTCTCGGCGTCCGATGCACGGCGCAGCAATGAGTTCGGTCGTGTCGGCGTACTGACGTCGGACCTCCGCGGACGCGGTGGTCAACTCACGCTCTCAGTTGCACCAGATCGATTTAATCGCGCATGGCGTGGCTGGCCGTTCTGGTCGGCAAACTATACGCTGCAGCGTGTGGATCGGCAGGTCCGCGGTTTCGACGGTGCGGCCGGGGGCGACCCGCGAGACGTCGAGTGGGCGCCGGGGTGGTCCGACGCGCGGCATGTCTGGCTGCTGCAGGTGGGCCATCAGGGTAAGTTCGGCATGTTTTCTGCGTTCTCGCGCTTGCAGAGCGGTCTGCCTTTCACACCACTTGTGCAAGGCGACGTGAATGGTGACGGGCGAAGCGGCGACCGCGCATTCGTCCCGGATCCAGCGCTCGCGAGCGACGCGAACCTGTCTGCCGGCTTGCGTTCGCTCCAGGAGAATGGCAGCAGCCTTGCACGTACATGCCTGGCGAAATCGATTGCACAGCCACTCGCACGAAACGGTTGTCGTGGACCATGGACACGCACACTCAATCTCACGTGGTCACCGCCCACCACCTTTCTCGCCAGATCGTGGCGAGATCGCGTGTCGATGACACTGTTTGCCAGCAACGTGCTTGGCGGGCTCGATCAACTGCTGCACGGCACGAACAATCAGATGGGTTGGGGAGGCGTTGCGTCACCGGATGCCACGCTGCTCATCCCCCGAGGTTTCGACGCCAACGCGAATGCGTTCCAGTATGATGTGAATCCGCGTTTCGCCGAGACACGTCCCAGTCGCACCACGTGGCGCGAGCCGTTTCGGCTCACTATCGATGTGAATGTTCGCCTGCACGTGAACTACGACTTGCAGTCGCTCCGTCGCGCAATCGAACCTGTGCGGGTGAGCGGTAGTTGGGAGCGACCCGGTGTCGACTCGCTACAGGCACGCTACCTGCGCGAAACGTCAAGCATCCATCGGTTGCTCGTCTTCGAGGCGGACTCCCTGTTTTTGCGGCCGGATCAGATCGCGAGCCTGAGGGTTCGCGACTCCATTTTCGGGGACAGCGTGCGCGTGTTGTACCGAACCCTTGCCAAGTATCTCGACAGCGAGGCTGACGGCGCGGCGAACAAAGAAGCGCTGGCTAAAACGCAGGCCGCGCAGGAGACGTACTGGGAGCTCTTCTGGCGCCAGCCGGAACGCGCCGCCGAAGCGCTTGACCCACAACAGATCGAACTGATGCCGCTGCTCAAGAACATGCTGACGACGCCTCTGAACCGACGAAAAGGCAGTAGATATTTTTTCGGCAGCCATGTTCCGCTGCGGCACAGCGCCGCGCCTCTGCGGGTCGACTATTAATGGCCGACATGTCGCAGCGTGAAACACGTAAGCTGCGCGTGGTTGCAGTTCGCAGAAGACTCTCGAATTCCGTCCTTCCGGAGGGGCCTACTCCCTATGACGCTTCCAAAAACGCGTCAAAGAGCTGCCCCCACCGCTCCAAAGTGTTTGCGGGCACGGCAGCGGCTCCTTGCCGAAGCAGCTTCGCCTTTACCCGCTTCGCGAGCTCGACTTTCCACCCGAGTTCTAGCGTAACGCCGGCCGCCGTAGCGAACGTTTCGATCTGTCCGACAACGGGCACCCCGGCTTCCACCACCTCATCAAAATCCTTGTCGTGTCCGCGCGCCAAGCGTCGCACTTCTGTACTCACGACAGGCGCGGATGCAAGATCCTCGATCTCGGCACCGGCGAGCCCGTTTGCGTACGCATCCGCCAGCAGCACGCGGTCAGCGGCACCCTGGTACAGGCCAGTCCGCAGTTGCGTGGCGAGCTTGAGGCCCGGGGCGTCGCTATCAAGCAGGACGAACGGGAGCGCTTCCTCCGTCCCCGTCGTAATCGCAATGACGGCGGCGGCGCCGCGCACGCCGCCGGCAGGGACGAACACCAGTTCGCGGGCCGGCGCGATTCGGCCCGCCGCGATCAACAAGATCTTCATCGCGCTGAGGTAGAGTTGATCGCTCTGCCCCTCCACCACCACGACCTGACATCCTTGTAGCAGCGTGTCCGAGACCGTCAGGCCCAGTGCCGCGTGCACCGGATAGATCGAACGCCGCTGCGCGTCCTTCGACTGGCTCGCACGTAGGTCGGGCGACACGACGGTGGCCCCGGCCTCGTCCACGTACACGGCCTTCACCCTGTCCAAGTGGTCGGGGTCGACCAGAAACGGCGAGTGCGTCGTGTACAGGATCGAGCTCGTCTTCGCGAGGTTCTCGAAGAATTCTGAGAGATCGCGTTGAGCTAACGGGTGGAGCGACAGCCCTGGCTCGTCCAGCAGCAGGATGGCGTCGGCGTGTTCGTCGGCGCGCTCGACGAGAAAGATCAGGTAAAAGCTCAGGAACCACTGCAATCCCGTGCTCCTGGCTTCGAGCTCGATGTCTTCTGGACGGCGATCATCAGCGACCCAGATCCGAAAATGATCGCCGTCGGCCTGGAAGCGGAAGCGATACTCGCCCTGCTTCCACCAGTCCTTGAATTCTTTTGTCAGCTTAGTGCCGGCTGACTGGAGCAGCACGCTGCGTTCGCGCTTCTGCTCCGTAATCACCTGCAGCTCCTGGAGCGTCGGTTCGCGGCCGTTAACGCCCGGGTCACGACCGAGGTCCATGATTTCTTGCGGCTCGAGGCCGACGAAATCGAACAACACCTTGAGCGTGCGGGTCTTCGCGGTCTCCTTCGAGCCGAGTCCCTCACGCTTCATGTTGTCGATCACGTGAGGGAGGTAGATTTCCGAGTCTAGGTTCCCGTAGTTCGAGTAGTAGACGAACGTTGGCATCTTTTGGACCATCAGCGTGCGAACCGCCTCGTCATCGCTAGGATCGATCACCGTCACGCTGGCGAGCATGGCGGTGACGGCTTCACTGAGCGCGGCGAAGTGTGGGACGATGGCGCTTCGCTTTGGCGCCTTCTCGAGATCCACCTTTTGCAGTGCAGTTACAGCGTGCGTGAGGTACGCGGCTCCCACCGTAGGCCCTGTGACGTCCACTTCGGCACGGGCCGCGACGATGGCGGCCAGCATGCTTGCGTGGAGTGACTCTTCAGGCTTCGGTGGGGCCAATCGCTCGATTTCCGTGGTTGCTTTGTCCATGGCCGCCAGCACGGGCGCGACGGGCGTCGCACGATCTTGGGCGGCAAGAGGAAAGCTCACCTCGTAGCTGCCGTCAAAGCGCCGGGTGATCTCAACCTCCGACGCCACGTCGAGCGTGGCGCCGCTGCGAGAGACCACGTCTGCCGCGAGCGCGTCTCCCAACGCGAAGCGCGCCGAGATGAACGGCGGCTTGTGCTTCGCGTTGCGAATTTCTGTGAAGCGCGCGCGAGGATAGTCCGGCACCGGCTCGATGGCGCCGTCCTTCGCCGGCTTCAATTTCCAGAGCGGGAGCAGCAGGTTCGTCTTCCCGGACTCATTGGTGCCGATGAGCGCGGTCACATCCCCTGTATCGACCCAACCGCTGTCCTCAACAGAGCGAAAGCCAGTCTCGGAACTTGAGAAGCCGCATCAGTGCGTGGGGCGTGAGGTGACTGCGTGGGCACGGTCTCGACACAGGCCATGAACAAGGAAGATAGCGGCTGTTCCGCATCGCGCCTTCGCGAACGGTGCCCTTGGTGGAACTGCTCGTGGCGTTCAGCGACCAATCGCATGTGGAGCTTCGCCGGTGTTTCCGGCAGTTCTTCGAGCAGGCCGCGGTCAGCAAGCATGCGCTGCCGGTCGTGGAGGACATCCCGTGAGCGTCGAATATGTCCCCGCGTCCAGCGTGATTGATGGCTACGCTAGCGGACTGACGGCGTGCCGAAGGGCGAGCCGACAGAACACATCGCGTGTGACGGCGTTCGGATCATATCTGACGGAGTTCGCCACGGCCTATCGGTCGGCGAGCACGTCGATCACCATCTGTGCTTCCGGCATTTCCGTATCGTCGCTGCCGTGATCCGATGCGAGCCACGCTGTCGCGCGAGCCCGGGCGAGGTGAATACAGCGAGTACCCGACCCTTCACCGCTCGCCGGTACCGTCAACGCGAGCGCCGCGCGAATGCCAGCGCGCGCGTTCACGCAGCTCCACCCGAGCGCTTGGTGAATCTCCGACCACGTGAAATGCAGAAGGTCTGCTGCCGGCAGGGCGGCGGTGGGCTCGCTCGGGCGGTGCGTATCGGAGGGAATCACGTAGGTAGCCATGCTCAGCAACCCATCTCGGCGGCGATCACGACCGCGCGGTCAAGGACGATGCGCTTGGCTTCGTTGCGAGCGTGGTAGGTGTCCGACAACGTGAGGTCGGTCGCCTCGACGGCGCGGTTCATCTGATCGGAACCGCACTGCCCGATCACCGCGCCGTACAGGCCGTCGCGGTCCATCGCCTCATCGTCCCTCTCATTCACGGGGCCGACCGCGGTCAGGCACTCGCGAATGTAACTGTCGAGGTCGCGGCCCTCGGTGATGATGGCGACGAAATCAGACGCGGTAAGCTGGGTGGGGGTGGTGGTAGTGGAGGTGGTGGTAGGCATGGTAGGCATCGTTTGGGGGGCTAGGCCGCGGCGGTCATCGCCAGGGTGATTCCAAAGCCTAGGGCGAACCCCCCCTGTGTCTGGATTGTTGTCGCATGCGCTATGCAAACGCATCGCGCATGGCAATGACATGACGGGGGTACGGAGTTGGTGCAAATGCAGACGTACAGTGGCGCGTTTAAAGCGCGCGTGGTGCAGCGATTGATGGGCCCGCGCGCGGTCAGCGCGAATCGGTTGGCGGAGACGGTGGGCGTGTCCCAAGAAACCCTCTCGCGGTGGCTGCGGCAAGCGCGTAGCGTAAACGGTATGCCATCACCGAAGAAGCGAGCGCCGCGCTGGACCGGCGCAGAGAAGCTGCGCGTGGTGCTCGCGGCTGAGGGATTGGACGACGAGGCGCTCGGGGCGCTGCTGCGGAAGGAAGGGCTGCACGCGGCGCAGCTCG
>JBGTFN010000347.1:0-6842 GCA_041747275.1 Gemmatimonadaceae bacterium
GACCGGCGGCGCCACGTCCACTTGCGGCACCCACGAGCGCGCGAAGCGGTTCCGACGCTCTTCGCCGCGGCGCTCCAGCAAGTCCACCACTTCGCGCATCTGCTGATACTCGAGCAGACGGCGCACGAGCTCCGCGCGCGGATCTTCCCACGTCTCCTCGCCCTCGGCCCGCGGCAGCAGCATCTGTGCCTTGATGCGCAGCAGTCGAGCGGCCATTTCGAGATAGTCCGCTGCCTCGTCGAGTCCGAGCGTGCTGATGCGCGCCAGGAACTGTTCGGCGATGCGCGCGATCGGAATGTCGTAGATGTCGACTTGCTCGTCGCGAATCAGCGAGATCAGCAGGTCCAGCGGGCCCGAGAACTGATCGAGCTCGACGACAAACGGCGGATTCGGAGAGTCCGTGGGGCGAAAGTTGGGCGCAATCACGGGAGCTGGGAAGAAATCAGGAACGGGAAATACAGTCGCTCGGCGAGCGTCTGTACGAATATGGCCGGACCGAGAATGATGATGCGGAACTGAGGCACGAAATACATGAACGCCAAGAGGATCAGAATGCCGGCGCCGGCCAGTCGCTGATAGGGTCGCGCGAGCGCGGGTGGCAGCAGGTACTTGAAAACGTGCGAGCCGTCGAGCGGTGGAATGGGCAGCAGGTTGAAGATCACGAGGATCATGTTCAGGAAGATCCCCATGACAGCCATGCGCTGAACGAGCGCGAGCGGTCCAGCCGCGGATGGGAGCAGGTCGGCAAGCCAACCGCAGAGCACGATGAGTGGCACGCAGGCCACGACGATGAGCAGGTTGGCCGTGACCCCGGCCAGGGAGACGATGATGTCTCCTCGCTTCAGATCCCGAAAGTTACCCGGATTGACCGGCACTGGTTTCGCGCCACCGAGAATCGGCGCGCCGGCGGCCGCGAGCATAAGCGGCAACAGGATTGTCATGAACGGGTCGATATGCTTGACCGGATTCCACGTCAGCCGACCGAGCGCAAGCGCGGTGTCGTCGCCCTGTTTGAGCGCCGCCCATCCGTGCGCATATTCGTGTGCGACCATGGAGAACAGCAGCATGGGCGCAATGAGGATGAGTTGCTGCTGCCAGGTCAACGCGGGGCGGGTAAGAAGTGGCGAGCGCCTGCGGACCGCACATCGCACATTCGGAGGTCGAACGTATCGATACGTGCGAGCAAGCAACTGTGGATAACCTACTTCGTCGGTGGAGAACTGTCAAAGCGGTCCCGGCTTGCGACGCAGGGTTCGCTTGACAGTGCGGCCATTGCAGAATACGTTTGTCGGTCTACCTCTAGTAGCGCCGTCAGACCCGTGCGCTGCTTCGCCTGAATCTCGAGCAAAGACGTTTCCGTGCCGAATATCAAGTCCGCCAAGAAGGATCTTCGGAAGTCGCGCGCCGCCGCCATCCGCAATCGTGCGCAGCGCTCCACTCTCCGTACTGCACTCAAGAAGGCCAAGACGGTCGAAGCGTCAGCTGAAGAGCGCACCAAGGCGGTATCGTTGCTCGATCGCGCGGCACGTAAGGGGTTGATTCACGCCAATGCTGCGGCGCGCCAGAAGAGCAGCATCGCGCGCATTGCTGTCAGCACCACCGCCACGGCCTGATTCCACACGTCTTCTTGCCCTTGGGTGAGAAAAGGGCCGGTGTCCTCAGCGGACACCGGCCCTTTCTTGTATTCGCCCCACTCGAGCGGATCGCTAAAAAGCCGCAAGCTCGCCGCCGCAACGCTCGCAGTACCACTCCGTCGGCAGGTTCATGGTGCCGCATTCCGTGCAACGCAGCGTCTTTTGTGCCTCGCCACTGCCGGCCGAGCGCGGCACCTGCGGGTTCTGCGTCTGCGGATCGATCACCGAACGGAGGAATGCCAGTTCGTCGAAGGCGTTGGGCGCGGCTTCCGGCGTGCTTTCCGGAGCCGCGTCGGCCCCCCTCGCCACTTTGTTCGGCGCCGACGAGCTGGCGTCCCCGAACACATCCACCGAGTCGTGCTCCTGATGATCGGCGTCGTGCGCTGCGGCGGACGTGCCCGACCCGCGCTGTCCCCAGACGTGTGGACGCTCCACGATACGCTCGTGCTCCGCGGTCTTGTTCGGGTCGGTGAGCTCGGGATCCGACATTCCGCCGAACGGGTCCGCCGCGCTCGCACCCGTCGATGAGTGCTCGTCTGCCGGCAGCACCGGAACGTCAGCAGGTGTCATCGCGCCCAGCCAGTCGGGCGTTCCGCCAGGCGAGGTCTCCGCCTCCCTGCCCTGCGGCTCCTCGGCCAGCTCGATCATCGATTCCGCGGCCTCCGGGGCAGCCAACTCGACCTCTACCTCCTCTATCGCCGCCGCGGCGGGACGCGCGCTCTCGAGCAGTCCTCGCACATCGTCACGCTGCTCATCGAGTGCCTGGCGTTCACCTCCGATGGTTTCGAGCGCGGATTCCACCCGATTCCGTACCTCGTCCCATTTGTCGTTGTCGTACTCGCCCACCGCGTGACGAAGCATCGCCTCGGCGCGCTCGTCCTCTTCGGCCCGCGACCGAAGCGCCATGTCAGTAGCGCGGGCGTCGAGGTCGGCCAGCAGTGCCTCCAGTCCGGGCACATGATTATGCAACTGCGCCATCACCTGATCGCGCCTGGCGACGTAGTCGCCGTGCACGCGCTCGTAGACATGACTGGGCGTATCGGCGCGACGTGAGTCGAGCGCGGTCAGCCACTCGTCAAAGCGATGGCGTTCCGCGACGAGCGCGCGTACTTCGTCGATGGACACCGAGGATGAATCGGTCATGCGGTAGACTCCGGGTGGACGACAACAGGCGACAAGACGGATTGGCGAAGCGCATCCGCCTCACCAGGCGGGAGCGACTGCGCTCCGCCCAGCAGCGCCGCGCCGAGCAGAATGCGCGCCGCCTGCTCACAGCTTTCGAGTCGATGCACGGCGCTCTCGATCGACGTCCCCAGTGCAGTGACGCCATGATTGGCGAGCAGAAACACGTGGTGGGAGTCGAGCCAGGGCGTCATGGCATCAGGAAGGGCATCGGTTCCGGGCCGCGCGTAGGGCACGAGCGCGATCAGCCATTCGTCGAAGCGATGGCGTTCCGCGACGAGCGCGCGCACTTCGTCGATGGACACCGAGGATGTATCGGTCATGCGGTAGACTCCGGGTGGGCGGCAACAGGCGACGAGACGGAGCGGCGAAGCGCATCAGCCTCACCGGGCGGGAGCAGCTGCGCACCGCCCAGCAGCGCCGCACCGAGCAGAATGCGCGCCGCCTGCTCACAACTTTCGAGACGATGCATGGCGCTCTCGATCGAAGTCCCGAGCGCAGTCACGCCATGATTGGCGAGCAAGAACACGTGGTGGGAATCGAGCCAGGGCGTCATGGCATCAGGAAGGGCATCGGTTCCGGGCCGCGCGTAGGGCACGAGCGCGATCGGACCCACATTGACGATCAGTTCGGGCAATACGTCAGCCGGAAGCGCGCGCCCTGCCGTCGCGAACGCCGTCGCGGCCGGCGGATGTGCATGCACAACGGCCATCACTTCAGGTCGCAGCGCGTACGCACGCACGTGCATGCGTATCTCCGATGACGCACGATGGACGCGCGACCCTTGCTGGATGTTACACCCGTCATCAGCCGCTGTCACATCGTGATGCGGTGAGCCGTCGGGATCGAGCCGAATCAGGTCGTCCGGCCCCAGCAGTGCCTTGTCCGCGCCCGCGGGCGTCGCAAGCAGCGTTCCGTCGGACAACCGCACTGACAGGTTGCCCTCCGTACCTGCCAGCAGGCCGCGCGAGTGCAGACGCGCCGCCGCTCGCACGATGACACCAGCCGCCTCGAGCATCTCATCAAGCGACGGCACGCGGTTGTGACGGCGGCTGTCTGTCATCGGATCACGGCGCGCCAGATCAATCGGCGCGGCACACCACGCGGCCACCAACAACCGTGAGGCGCGCCTGCCCGGTGAGCTCCACGCCACCGTACGGCGTGTTGCGCCCCTTCGACTTGAACTTCGTGGCATCCACAGTCCATTTCGCCTTCGGATCGAACACCGTGACATCGCCCAGACTACCCGCGCGCAGCGTACCGCCGGGCAGACCGAACACACGTGCCGGCTTGCACGCCATGCTGTCGATCATCGCGGAGAGCGACATGACATCACGATGCAGCAGCCAGGTGCAGTTGACGCCGAGTGCCGTCTCGAGCCCGACGATGCCATTGGGCGCATCTGCGAACTCGCGCTCCTTTTCGTCGTAGTGGTGCGGTGCGTGATCAGTGACGAGCAGATCGATCGTGCCATCGGCAAGTCCTTGCTGCAGCGCCTCGACATCTTCGGCGGCACGCAGCGGCGGATTCATCTTGGCATTCGTGTCGTAGTTGCCGACACGCGCTTCAGTCAGCGAGATGTGGTGTGAGCACACTTCGGCGGTCACGTTGATGCCGCGCTCCTTGCCCCAGCGAATCAGCTCCACCGATCCCTTGGTGCTCATGTGACACAGATGAATGTGTCCGCCGGTTCGCTTGGCCAACAGAATGTCACGAATGACGTAGATCTCTTCGGCCTCCACCGGAATGCCCTTGAGTCCGAGTCGCGCGCTGATGGCGCCTTCGTTCATCGAGCCGTTGTGCGCGAGCGACATGTCTTCGCAGTGTTCAGCGACGGGCACGCCGAATGTGCGTGCATACTCGAGCGCAGAGCGCATGAGTTGGGCGCTCTGAACCGGATATCCATCATCGCTGAATGCGACCGCGCCGGCGCTCACCATCTCGCCCATCTCGGCGAGCGTCTCGCCCTTCGAGCCCACCGATATTGCGCCGTACGGGTACACGCGCGCAAAACCCGCAGCCTCGCCCTGCCGCTTGACGAATCCGACAGTCGCCTGGTTGTCGGTGGTGGGACGTGTGTTCGGCATGGCACAAACGGCGGTGAATCCACCAGCGGCCGCGGCGTGCGCCCCGGACTTGATCGTCTCGACATCTTCACGCCCGGGCTCGCGCATGTGCACGTGCACATCGATCATTCCCGGCGCGACCACCTGGCCTGTGCAATCGACAACTTCGGCGTCATCGGGCGTGCCGAGCGTTCCGCCGCACGACTCGACCTTTCCATCGCGCAGCAGCAGATCGCCGACCTCATCCATGCTCTGTGACGGATCGACGATGCGTCCGCGACGCAGCAGCAGGTCACGCGCCATCAGCGTCCCCCCCCCTTGGCCGCGTCGGCAAGATCGGGTCGGCCGCCGGCGAGCAGGTAGAGCACGGCCATGCGCACGGCGACGCCGTTGGTGACCTGGTGCAGGATGACGGAGTGCGGGCCATCGGCCACGTCGGAATCGATTTCCACGCCACGGTTCATGGGGCCGGGGTGCAGGATGAGAAGGTCATGTGGCGCCTTGTCGAGGCGCTCACTCGTGACGCCGAAAACGCGATTGTATTCGCGCAACGACGGGATGTAGCCGGCTTGCATGCGCTCGAGTTGCAAACGCAGGATGTTGAGCGCTTCCGCCCATTCGATCGCGGCTTCGATGCGGTCGAACACCTGCACGCCCAGTTCCTCGACGGCGTTGGGCAACAGCGAGCGCGGCCCGCACACCGCCACCTCGGCACCCAGCTTGCGCAGACCGTGAATGTTCGAGCGCGCGACGCGTGAATGCAATACATCACCCACGATGCAAACGCGTCGTCCTGCGAGATCACCGAATCGATCGCGCAGCGTGAGAATGTCGAGCAGCGCCTGTGTCGGATGCTCGTGCATGCCGTCGCCGGCGTTGATCACGTTGCTGTCGATGCGCTCGGCGAGGAATCGTGCAGCGCCCGACGCCGGGTGGCGAATGACCACCATATCGATGCGCATGGCCTCGAGATTGCGCGCCGTGTCGACAAGCGTCTCACCCTTGGCGACACTGGAGCCGGACGATGCGACGTTGACCGTATCGGCGGACAGTCGCTTCTCGGCAAACTCGAAGGACACGCGTGTGCGCGTGGACGCTTCGAAGAAGAGATTCACGATCGTCATGCCGCGCAGCGTCGGCACCTTCTTGATCTGCCGTTCGCTCACTTCCTTGAACGGCACGGCGGTATCGAGAATGAGGCGGATCTGATCCGCGCTCAGTTCGTCGAGGCCGAGCAGGTCCTTGCCGAGCGGTCCGGTCATGCGCCGCGGTCTCGTCGGGTAGGCGTAGCGCGCGTCAAGCGTTGTCGCGGTCGGCGAGCACGACGGCGTCGCGGTCGTCCACTTCGCTGAGCAGCACATCCACACGTTGTCCGGCGGGCACATCGACCGTCCGGCCCACCACGTCGGCGTGAATGGGCAACTCGCGGCCACCGCGGTCCACGAGCACCACGAGCGCGATTCGCGAAGGGCGACCGAAGTCGGCCAGTTCGTCGAGCGCGGCGCGAATGGTACGGCCGGTGTAGAGCACGTCGTCCACGATCACGACGCGCTTGCCGTCGAGCGTGAGCGGTAGCTGCGTTCGTCCCACCACGGGTCTTGGCCCGATCGTCTGCAGGTCGTCGCGGTAGAGCGTAATGTCGAGTGCGCCGCGCGTGATGATCGCCTTCTCCTGCGCCTCGATGATCTTCACGATGCGATCCGCGAGTTGCACACCGCGTCGCTCGATCCCGACGATCACCAGGTCGTCCGTGCCGCCGTTATGCTCGACGATTTCGTCGGCCATGCGTCGCAGCGTGCGGTCGATCGCGCGTGCGTCCAGAAGTGTGGTGGGTTTGGGCATGCGCGCAATATATGCGACGACGGGTCATGTCCCGGAAGAGACACGACCCGTCGCCATTCATTCATCGGCGTTCGGCAAACTCACGCGCCCAGTCTGGGCGGGTGCCGTCACCATTCCC
>JBGTFN010000348.1:0-12024 GCA_041747275.1 Gemmatimonadaceae bacterium
GCCTCCACCCGCAGCGGCAGCCCGGCGGATCGCTCCGACCACCCCGTCCAACCCATGTAACCGTCGCGCGTCGCCCGAAGCCCGGCGCCGTACGCGTAGCCGGTCGCTTCCGCCACATAGGCGCTCGGCGGCACCTTGGTCGGCCGATCGCTGTCGCGGTTGAGCAGCACCGCATAATCGAACGCCATGATAATTGGTTGGTACTTCGCGTACCACTCGGTGCGCAGTTGCCAGCGACCAAGCGGAGTGATCACCGCTTCGCCCGTAACGTGGTATGCAGTCGCCACGCCGCTGGCGCCGTCGGTTGGCAGCCAGAACCGCACGCTGGGCACAAGGGCTGTCGGATTGGACGTCGCAACGTCGAACTGGTTCACGAACTGGCGGTACACGCCCGCACCCAGGCGCCACGCCCACGGTCCAAGCAACTCTGACTCGCCGTCCGCGCGCAGCGCCAGCCGCGGCTCGGCAAAGGTGCTCTTCGAACCCGGCAGGTAGGTCACCCGCACACCGCCATCAAGCCAATAGCGGCGACCGATGCGTCGCCGGATCTCGGCGTGGCTGGCAATACGCCACGCTTCCACGTTGCTGCCGAGGGAGCGCAGTACGCCATTGCGCAGGTCGAGTCGGGCGTCCGTACGCACGACTTCTGCGCCCATGTCCAGGTCCCACGATTCGCCACCCGCGATCTGCAGTCCGCCCACCGCGGCGAACTCGCGCACCCTGTTTCCGTCGCGACGCGGAGGATCCTGGATAAGCGGCGACGCGCCGAGGATCAAGGAAAAGTCATGATCGAGCGTGTGCTCGCTGCCGCGAAGCTGCAGCAGGTGCGTCACCTTGGTGCCGTGCAGCTGCTCGTGCCGCACCTGGCCGGCGATGGTTCGCCATGCGTATGAGTCGGTCGCGCGCGTGGAGAGCTGCTGCGCCGAGTTCACGATCGCGATGCTGCCCTGCTCGAGGCTGGACAGCTCCGGGCGCGCCTCCGTCACTGTGGAGACGCCGTGTTGTCCCACGTACAGCGAAGACGTGACGCGCTGGAACGCGCCGATTTCTGCACGATTGGCGATGTGATAGTCGCGCAGTGTGACGTCGGTGCTGCCGTTCTCGATCTGGTAGCCGCGAGAGTTCGCCGGCAAGTCGCTGGTGAGCGTGCGGCCAATACCGGTGAGGCGGCTGAGCAGTACGGGATCCGGCAGGTTCCATTCACGGATCGCGTTGGCGAGCGGCGTGGGCTGGTACAGGTCCCACAGCCCGGAGCGAGCGGAGACCATTGTAGTGACACGTGTGCCGCGGTAATCGACCGGCACGACAAGACGCGTGGACGCGGAGAACGGATCGGCCTGCGCGGCCGACTGCACGGGTGCGGTAATGGCAGCGTCGCCGAAGCCGTGTGAGAGGTCGATTACACCCGCCGTAAAGCTGCCGGCGCGCGTTTCGTATCCCGCGCGACGCACGCGAAGCTCCTCGATCGCGAGCGGCGAGAATGCACCAAAGACGCCCGCGAGTGTTGCCGCGTCGAAAATGGGCACACCGTCCAGCCGCCAGACATGCTCACCGGCTTCACCGCCCTGGATGTGCAGGTCGCCGACACCGTCGCGTCTGGTGAGACCAAGCGCGCTCGGCGCACCTGGCATGTACAGCCCTGGTCCGAGCACGAGCGGCGTGGCCACGCTGCCGGAGAGGGAGATACCGCCGAGATTGGAGGAAGCGGTGCCAGGCTGCAGTCCGTTCACGACGATAGGCGTGGTCATGACCGCGTAGCGCTTGAGTGCAAAGCGCTCGCGCAGCCGGCCGTCCGGCGGAATGGAAAGATCCACCTGAAACGGCTCGTACCCGATGGCTTGAATCGTGAGCCGATAGCTGCCCGGCGCGAGGCGTCCAAAAGCGAAGGAGCCCGCATCGTTGGCGACGCGCGCATCGGTGCGTTCAGCGAGCGCGATGCGTGCCTGCGGCAGTGGCGTGCCGTTGGCGCCGTCCACCACGATGCCGCTGAGCGTCGCATACGCGGGTACGTCTTCGGCGCGCGCAATCACCACGTAGGTGCCCGACGACATGCGATAGTAGTCGAGACCCGCCTCGTTTACGATGCACGCGAGCATGCGCTCCGGCGGTGCATCGTCTACCCGGCAGTGAATGCGCCGCGGTCCACTTACGCCGCCTTGCAGCACACGAGTGTCGTAGACCGAGAGATTCATCCCGCTGACTTCGACCAGTTGCTCCAGCGCGGTCTGCAGCGGCACGCCGCGCAGCGCGAGCGTGATGCGGGTGCTGTCGAGAGAGATGGACCGCGCGGACTGAGAGGACTGCGCAAGCGCCGGAGTTGCAGCACGACTCAAGAGCAGCAGGCTGCTCACGGCCAGCGCCAGCGACCGAGCCACTCGCCAAAGCGAGCACCACTCTCGGACGAGCGGGCTGGATCTCATTGGCGCACAGTCCTACGGCGAGGGGAGAGCGCGCTCCTCTTGCGGCATGATATCGAATCCACGGCTGGTTCGGCTGTACCGAAGGCCACGGATGGTGCAGAGGTCGTTGAGGACACTCTCAATGGACGGGCGTTCGGGATAATAGACGGCGAGTCGTTCGTCGCCGATGGCGACGTCGCGGAGTCGGATGTCTACCGCGTAGCGCCGCTCCAGTTCCCGAAAGATGGCGTCAAGCGGCAGATTCACCAAGGCAATACCACCCTGCCGCCACCACATGAGCCGGTCCATGTCGACGGGCGAGATGTTCTGCGCCGCTACAACACCCTCCCGCACCTGCGTCTCCTGCCCTGCCACGAGTTCGACCGCACTGTCTCCTGCACTGTTCACTGACTCGACGCGCACACGGCCTGACTCGACACCAACGAGCGTACCGTCGGGCTCACCGCTGTGTGCACGCACGATGAACGACGTGCCGAGCACGGTGATGCGCGCATCGGTCGTGGTGACCGAGAATGTGCGGGTGTTTCGGACTACGGAGAAATACGCTTCACCATCAAGCTTTACCGCGCGCGAACCGGCTGCGAGTCCGGCCAGGCGACGGAAACCGCGGGCATATTCGAGCGAGCTTCCCGCGTTGAGTTCAGCACGTGAGCCATCGGGCAGCGTCACAGCAAGCTGCTCACCCAGTGGTGCTTCTACCACGACCGGTGTCGACTGCCACACGCCGAGACCGGCCGCGACGGCCAGCGTAGCCGCAATTGCCCATGGGGCAACCGAACGACGGCGCGGCGTGACCGCGGTAACCGTGCGCACTCCGGGCGAGGTGATTTTAGGCGTGAAGGCCGGCGTGAGGATGGGTCGCCCCTTGGCGATCTCCGCGCTCACACGACTCCAGACTTCCTCCGCCTCAGAGGAGCCCGGCACGGGATCGACGAGGGCGAGCAGATCCCACACCTGTGCGAGTTCCTGCCCTTCGGCACGCTCGGCGAGTTCGTCGCGCAGTTCAGGCGGCAGCGGGTGGCGTGGTGCGGTACTCATGAAGAGACTCCGGTGAACGCGAGCAGCGAAGCCACCAGCGTTCCTAGGGTCGTCAGACGCGTGCGCAGCTGCTCGAGCGCGCGGACGAGGTGATTGTTGACGGTGCGAGGGGCGCACCCCATGACATCGGCGATTTCCTGATGAGTCAGACCATCGAACCGGCTGAGACGCAACGCTTCGCGCTGCCGCGGGGGTAGCTCGGCGATGAACTGGTTGAGCCGTTCGGCAAGCTCGGAGGCCTCGAGTTGCAGGTCGGCACCGGCCGCATCACGCGGACGCGCCGAGACGGACGCCGCATCCGGATCCTCGAGGAGGTGCCGACGCGTCTGTTCGTCACGCAGCTGATTAAGGGCCAGGTTTCGCACGGTTCGGTACAGGAGTGCCCGCAAGGACAGAGAAGGATCGAGCGTGGTCCGTCGGTCCCAGATGCGCACGAAGGCGTCCTGCGCCAGGTCGCGCGCCACCGCGTCGTCGCCTACGAGCCGCATGACGGACCGCCAGAGCGGTTCGTACGTGGCGTCGAAAAGCTCCCGGAGGGCGGTCGCATCGTCAGCGGCCAATCGGCGCGCCCAGTCCGCGTACCGCTCCGGGTCCGGTGTCTGATCCGACATTCTCAGTCCCTACACGTGATCGGGGGGCGGTGACCATGAGCGCAACAGTGCGTGCACATCACCAGGGCAATCTGTGACATCTTGTGGCGCGTCGGTGACACCCCACACATTCACCCTATGAGTCTACCCTCCGAAACGCCTGCCGGTGCCGCACCGGCCCGTGAGCGCCGCAACAACCCGCGTCTGCGGGAGCTCGTGGACGAGATGATGGCGACCATTCGCGCCGCCGCCAACGTGGACCTGTGGACTGACGCCGAGCGCGCCGCCTGCGAAGCAGACATGGCGCGCATCATGTCAACCGTGCGCGATCAGGCGTTGGATCGCGGCCGCGTGCCGAGGGCGCGACTGGACTGACGGTCGGCCACGTGTGCGAGCATCGCGCAGATTTCAGCGCGGCGCTCGATGCGCCCTCAGCGCAGCTTCATCACCAGTCCGTTGTGCGCCTTGATGACACCGGCGCGCAGGATATCGAGTCCGTTGGTGTAGCAGTAGCGTCCCATCTGGCGCACATCCATGAGCTCGCGGTAGCCGTGATTCATCCAGTCGGCCATGAGATGGTAGAACGCGCGGGTGCGCACCTGATTTCTCGGCGTCGTCATCACGACATATCCACCGGGCTTCACGAAACGCCGATGCATCTCGATGCACTCGGCCTTGTGCTCGTCGGGAAAGTGCTCGAGCAAACCGATGGACACGACGACATCGAATTCCCGACCGTACTTCAGGTCGCGAATGTCCGCGACGTCGAAGTGGATCGGCATCTCGTCGCGGTACCACACACGAGGATGACCGGTAACGTGATCGACGCCGAGGAACGGATAGTCGAGCGGAAACTTGCCAAAGCGGTCGGTGGCGCAGAACGCGTCGTAGTCCACGAGCACGATCTCGCCGCCCGGATACATCGCCGCGAGCTGCATCGATTCGTAGCCGTCGGCGGCACCGAGGAAAAGTATGCGCGGTTTCCTGATGTCGAGCGACGCAAATAACGCCCGCTTGCCACGCGGATCCCACACGGCGTCCTCAACACGCTGGATCTTGTTCCAGACGGCCAGGCGCACGATGTCTTCGAGCGCGTGCTGTGCACTGTGGCCATCAAGGTGTGTGAGCGCATGGCCGAGTTCGTGACGCGCGGCGGTCTGCGACTCGGGCACGTCGAGCAGAAAGAACTGGTGAAACGCCTGGTTGAATCGGCGCCAGCCTTCCATGATGGGCAGCGGGTGGCCCTCGCGCGCCTCGTATTCCACGCGAGACGCTGCCCACTTTTCGGTGCGGTATGGTGAGCCGACGTCCCGGGCGGAAAGGCTGCTCCAGTCGGTGGCGCTGGCGTCGATGAAGAGGTCCGGCGCCGTGTCGCGCGTGTCGACGACGAACTGGCCGGTGCGCTCGAACTCGCCGATCTCGTGGCGGCGGGTGCGCGGGCGACCCCAGGGGCGAGAAGCGGCCGCCGGGAAGTGGCGAGGCCGGGCAGACGCTGCAGCTTCTGGTTTCGCTAGGGTAGACATTGCGGGCCTCCGGGGGCGGACGGGATCCGGAGATTGGGGGCGGACTCCCGCGATGCGCTAGGGGGAGCCCTGCCCGCCTGATGGTCGCAGCTAGCGAGCCGGCGGGACGCTGAGCCTGAATCCGGCTCGCGCCACACTGCGACCGTTGATGAGCACCTCCACCTCATGTGCGCCCGCGTGGTACCGACGCGTGGTGATCGGTTTGAGCGAATGGCGCTTGTTCAACGATCGTGTTTCTCCCGCTTCCAGCTCGATTACCCATCCTTTGAAGACCTTCGGCGTCGTGCGCCCGTCGGCCTTTACGTGATGCACCGCGTAGTCGACGGCA
Source organism: Gemmatimonadaceae bacterium (assembly GCA_041747275.1). Classification (GTDB taxonomy): domain Bacteria; phylum Gemmatimonadota; class Gemmatimonadetes; order Gemmatimonadales; family Gemmatimonadaceae; genus JAABRT01. The sequence goes on from JBGTFN010000348.1 coordinate 5,900, forward strand.
AGGCGCTGTGCACGACGTGCGGACGACGACAGTTCGATCGAGATCGCAAGGTGATCGCCGACCGCCACGCGAGCGGGCGAGAGCCTGAGATCCGCACGTCCCTTGAACACACTGCCAAGTCCCCACGCCGAAAGCACGCGCGCATCGCCGCGCTTGATGAGCGTGCGACTGGCGTGACGCAGCAGTGCCCTTCGCTCGGCACTCGCGGTTGGCAGATGTGCCTCCAGCCACTCCGCGACCAATGCCGGATGGTCTTTGGCGATGTCGTTGAGGTGATTTGCGACACTGCGCTGCACATACGCGCTCGGATCGTCCTGCAGCGCGAGCAGCAGCGGCAACGTGGGCGACGGATCGGTGACGAGCGGCTCGAGCTGCACGCCCCACGGCAATCGCGGACGGCTTCCCTCGCTCACGAGACGGCGCACGTGCGGATTGTCATCGTGCACCCACGTGTGCAGCGTGCGGAACACGAGCGCCGGATGCTCGAGGATGAAGGGGCGAATCGCGAACTCAGCGGTAAAGCGCTGCGTGAGCGCGTGCAACGCCTGCAACGCGCGCTCCGGTGTCTGCATGCCGCGACGCACCACGAACTCGCCGGCCGGCCAGAGGATCCAGCCAGCAAGGCCTTCATGCTCGGTGGTGTGATGCGAGAGTTCGTCGGCGGCGTGTGCGGGCGCGAGCGCGGCTTCGATCCACTGCGCGGCGATATCAAAATCTTCGGGCAGCGTGGACTCGAGCGCCGTCGCCACATGCATGGCACGGGCCTTGAGTTCGAGTGTGTCGAGATCGCGCGTGGCAAGTCGCGTGAATCGCGCGGCGTCGAATGATGGCGCGGCACGCTCGAGCTGTGTCGCCGCGTCACGAACAAGCGCCGCGTTGATGAAGTGCTTGAACGGTTCGGCCACGATATCGGGAGCTAGTGCTTCTCTTCCATCAATCCGATGAGGTTGCCATCCGGATCGCGTACGAAGCCGATCCACAGTTCATGATCGGGCATCGTGGCGGCGAGTTGCGGATCGCGTTCATTCGTCGCGCCGCGCTCCACGATCTCGCGGTGCGCCTGCTCGATGGGGCTCACCTTGAGATACAGCACCGAGTTCGCACCGACGCTGCCCGCACCCTGGGGCGTGGACAGCATGAGCCGCACCTCCCCGCACGACAGAAAGGCGAGCTCGGGACCGGCGCTGAACAGAAACGGCAGGCCGAGTACATCCCGGTAGAACGGGAGCGACGTCGCCACATCACGAACCGTGATGGCGATCTGGCCGATGGCGGTCGGGGCCGTGGACATGGTGGGGAATATGTGAGCGTCCTGGAGATTGAGCGAGCCGGGAAACCCCGGCACCAGCCCAAGTGTACACGTCGGGTGGTGCATTGACACGTTCACGTTCCCACCGCACCTTCGCGCGTCGGCGCCCGCCGGTTCAGTCTCCACCGGCTCGTCTCCGGATTCCCCACCGAGCGCCACCCATCCTTCCTCGAGGACTTCTGTCATGATTTCTGCACCCACGCGTTCGCTCGCGGCCGCCGCACTGCTCAGCGCGATCGCAGTTCTCCCAACGTCACTTCATGCGCAGGCAGACGAAGTCTCGCGCACTGTCGCGGACGGCGGCATCAAGGTGGCCGGCTGGCAGGGCAAGATCGACGACAGTGAAGCCAAGAAGGGCATGGTGCTGAACAACGCCAAGCTCGCCAAGGAAGGCGACAAGTTGGTCGTTACCACCGGACCCGCCGTGACCTACTGGAATCCCGCCAACACCGCGTCCGGCAGCTACACGGTCAAGGCGACGTTCCATGAAGCGGAGTACATGGCGCTGAACTCGCATCCGCATCCGTACGGCATAGTGGTCGCCGGCAACGACATGGGCACTGACAACCAGAGCTATCTGTACTGTGCCGCGTACGGCAACGGCCGCTTCATTGTGCGTGGCTTCGGACCGACGCCGTTCCAGATGAACGCACGCGGTGAAGAGAATGCGGCCGTGAACAAGGCCGCCGGCGTGGGTCAGCCGGTGACGCAGGAGATTGCGGTGTCGGTGACGCCGGACAAGGTGGAGTGCGCCGTCAACGGCAAGGTCGTGGGTTCGTACGCCAAGACGGATCTCGTCACCGCGGGCAAGCTCAAGTCCACCGACGGTGTGTATGGCATCCGCTTCGCGCACAACACCGACGCGACGGTGACGGGGCTGACGGTTACGAAGCAGTAAGGTCGAACGACGCCGTAAGGCCGGGGCCAGGCAGCAACGCCGTGGCAGTGAATCGTATGCGACCGTCAGCATCGCGCTGACGGTTCATGGCAAGGCCGGAGCGTGGCGAGTCTCTGAGTTCCCGGGGACCCGCCACGCGCTTCTTGTCGGATGCCGCTCAGGCCGTACCGAGCACCGATTGGGGACTGGCAACACGAGGGACATTCGGCGCCAGGGATTCGACGTGCTCGCCCGTCCGGCCAATGGCGAGCGCATCTTCGCGGCGCTGCACCAGCACCCAGAAATCGCCGCGACGATGGTCCACCTGTTCGGCGGCGGGCAGCTCGGCGTAGATCGCCTTGTACATCATGCGAAACGCCCAGAAGAGCGCAATCATGTCCGGAAGCACCAGCGCGACGCGGGTGATCGCGTTCACGTTCGCGACCTGGTCGTTGAACATCGCGGTGCCGAAGCGCTCGCGCACGAGCGCCCAGTTGATGAAAAAGTTGGCCACACCGAATACCAGATTCGTGCCACCGATGATCGCAGCCGATCGCCAGAGCGCACGTTTCACGCGGGGTTCGTCGAGCAGGCGGTCGGTCCACTCGCGCCGTTCGGGCGTGTCGGGAGCGAGCCCCTGCAGGGCGATCGCGCGCGTGATGGGCGCCTTGAGCAGCAGCGACCCGCCAAACACCACGACCGCGAACAGGTAGCTCGCGCTGTCCTTGAACGCGAAGAGCGCGCCGTCCACGAACCAGAACGCGAGCGCCCCGCGCATCACCGCCGACCAGCCCCCGTACGCCGTGATGAAGTTGAAACGACGCGTCAGGACGAACAGGTCGAGCAGCACCCACGCCACGGGAATCAGGCCCGCGAGCAAGTATGCCGGCAACACCCCGAATGGCGCGGTACCGTACTTGAGAATCACAATCGGCAGCGCAGCGCCGATCAGGATATCGAGGGTGAGTTTGGCGGACTTCGACATAGTGAGTCTTGGGGGCGCCACGAACTGGCGCTTGCCTTTCCAGTATCGAACGCAATCTTGCGATTCGCAGCTCTCACGCCAACCCATCCGCCATGATCCGCGCCGCCACTCCCCTGCTGGCCCTTGCCCTGCTCGCCACCGCATGCTCCCGCTCGTCGAACAGCGCGGACGAGACCGTTGCCCGCGACGCGGGCGTTGGACAGGACACGAGCGTTTACCTCTCACCCATGGTCACAGACCAGGCGGTACCCAACCGCATGGAGGGCATCTCGCTGCTGGGAGACACGCTGTGGCGCCCGCCCGTAAGCGAGGCGGCCCGCGAGCGGCTGCAGGCAAACCTGGCCGACGCGCAGCGTGGCGTGGCGAAGGCGCCATCAAATCCGGATTCGCTGATCTGGCTCGGTCGGCGGCTGGCGTACCTTGGACGGTATCGCGAAGCGGTGGCCGTCTTCACGCGCGGCGTGACGCAGTTTCCCGGCGACGCCCGCTTCTTCCGTCACCGCGGCCATCGATTCCTGACGCTGCGCGACCTGCAGCCCGCCATCGCTGACTTCACGCGCGCGGCCGAACTCGAAAACGGCAAGCCTGACGCGATTGAACCCGATGGCGCACCGAATCCCGCCAACATTCCGCTCAGCACAACGCAGTACAACATCTGGTACCACCTGGGGCTCGCGCACTTCTTGCGCGGTGATTTCGAGGCGGCCTTGGCCGCGTACAACGAATGCCTGAAAGTCTCACAAAATCCGGACCTGCTCGTGGCCACGCAGTACTGGCGGTACATGACGCTTCGTCGACTGGGCCGCGACGCCGAAGCGCGTTCGTCTGTCGCCTTCGCGACGGACACCATCACGCTGATCGAGAACGACGGCTATCTCGCACTGCTGCGTCTGTTCAAGGGCGAGGTCGCCGTCGGCGACGTGATGCCGCCAACGCCGGCGGGCGAGATGGACGTGGCGAACAGCACGACGGCGTTCGGCGTGTCCATGTGGCACCTGCTGAACGGCCGCCCGACTGAAGCGCGCGAGTTGTGGACGCGAGCTGTGGCTGGTGGACAGTGGGCAGCGTTCGGCGCGCTCGCGGCGGAAGCGGAACTGGCGAGACTGCGTTGAACGACTTCCCGACCCTCGACGCCATCCGCCGCAATCGGGAGCGACTGGGCGACCTGATCGTCACCACGCCAACGCGCTCGCTGAACGACGATGCGCTCGCGCGGGCCGTGGGCAAGCGGACGGACGTGTGGCTCAAGGAAGAACTCTTTCAGCGCACCGGAAGCTTCAAGCCGCGCGGTGCACTCAGCGTGATGCTCGACCTCGACGAGGCGGCGCTCGCGCGTGGTGTCGTTGGCGTCTCCGCCGGCAATCACGCCATATCGCTCGGTTACTCGGCGCGTGTACTCGGCACCACCGCACACGTCGTCATGCCGAAGAACGCCAACGCGTTTCGCGTGCAGGTCTGCCGTGAGCTCGGCGCGGACGTGGAGCTGGTGGATTCCATCGCCGACGCGTTCAAACGCGTGCGCGAGATCGAGGCGAGCGAGGGACGCACATTTGTACACCCGTACGAAGGCCCCAAGACGGCGCTGGGGACCGCTGGTGTCGGGCTCGAAATGATGGAGCAGGTCGCGAGCGCGGGTGCATCGCTGGACGCCGTGATCGTGGCGGCGGGCGGCGGCGGACTCACCGGTGGCGTGGCCTGTGCCGTGCGTCAGGCGAGTCCGAGCACGCGAGTATTCGTGGTCGAGCCCGAAGGAGCGGACACGATGTATCGCAGCTTCGCGGCCGGCTCACCCCAGTCCATCGACGCGGTTCGCACCATCGCCGACTCGCTCGGTGCACCTCGGGCCGAGCCGTACTCGTACGCGCTCAATCGAGAGTTCGTGGAGGAAGTCGTGCTGGTGTCCGATGCACAGATTCGCGACGCGATGCGCCTGCTGTTTCGCAGCGCCAAGCTGGTTGTTGAGCCGGCGGGTGCCGCAGCGCTCGCGGCGCTCATGTATCCGCTGCGCGAGCGACTGGACGGAGCGCGTGTGGGTGTGGTCGTCTGCGGCGCGAACATCGATATCGCGACGTACACGGCGCAAATCGGCGAATCAGCGCCAGTTGGCTGATTCGCCGGGGCGAGCCTCGACCGGGTCCACGGCGCGCGGAACGGGAATGGGCTGCATCGCGCCCGCGCCCAGGCTGCGCGCGTTGTCGTCGGTGAGCACCTTCGTGATGAAGCGCTGTCCCTCGCCGATGCGCTCGACTTCCAGTGCCATGGTTTCGACCATGTCGCCTACCTGATTGAGCCTCTCGCGCACGTCCTGTGGCACCGGAGGTATAGCTGTGGCGGAGCGTTTCCAGACGCGGCGCGCGTACGCAAGCGCAATCGGGAACAGCACGAAGATCGTGAACACAATCGAAACGACGTTGACCCCGTCCGGCGGACCGCTGCGCGGGGTCGGCGGAGGCGCCACGTCGGCGCCCGGGATTGCCGCCGTGTTGGCCACGTTCGCATCGGCCTGGGCGAGTTGCTCATCGACGGCGGTGATGCGCGCATCCACGTTTGCGAGCCGCGCCTCCAGTCCGCTCATCGCGGCCTCCGGCGTTTCGTCCGACTGCATCTCTTCGACAATGTCTGCCCGCTGATCCTGGAGCCTGTCGAGCTGGCTACGAAGCTCGCTGCGCTGCGCCCGCGCGGCTTCGAGCATGCGCGGGGCCAGTCCGGGACCGATGACGGAAGGGGTCGCGGTCGACGGTGGGAGCGCGGGAGTTCCGGGGACGTCAGGCTGTTGCACGAGCATACGCGAGTACCGGAGGACGACGGAGAGGCGGTGCGAATACCAATTCGTACGATGCCGGGGACGAACGGTTTCGCGGTCCTGCTCAAGCTGGGGCCCCGTGGCCCCACGCGCCATCAGCCAAGCAGCGCGGCCCGTAGTTCGGCGACCGTGTCGGAGCGCGCGTCCGCTC
>JBGTFN010000349.1:0-1580 GCA_041747275.1 Gemmatimonadaceae bacterium
GCGCGGTCAACACCCGCGTCGTCGTTCAGGCAGCCGAACGACACGCGAATGGCACCGCTGGCGATATCGGGCGTGACGCCCATGGCCGCGAGCACATGCGACGTGCCCACGCTGCCGCTCTGGCACGCGGAGCCGCCGGACGCATGGATGCCACGCAGGTCGAGCGCCATGAGCAGCGTTTCGGCATCGGTGCCGGGAATGCTGAGGTTCGTGACGTGCGGCGCGCGCGGTGCATCGGCACCGTGGATCACCACATCGGGCATCGCATCGCGCACGCGTGCTTCGAATCGCTCACGCATGGCGAGCAGTCGCGAGCAGTCTTCATCACGCTCGCGCACCGTGAGTTCACACGCGGTAGCCAGTGCAATCGCGTACGGCACATTCTCGGTACCCGGCCTGCGGCCACGATCCTGCGATCCACCGAACATGAGCGGCTCGAGTTCAGCACCGCGGCGGATGAACAGCGCACCAATGCCCTTGGGCGCGCCGATCTTGTGTCCGCTGATCGTGAGCAGGTCGACGGGCAGCGTACGCACGTCGAACTCGATCTTGCCGAACGCCTGCACGGCATCGGTGTGCATGAGCGCACCGCTCGACTTGGCAACATCGGTGAGCGCCGGAATATCCTGCACGACGCCCGTTTCATTGTTCACCCACATGACGCTCGCGACCGCAAGTTCAGCGTCGCATGCATTGCTGAAGCTGTCGCTGTCGACGCGTCCGTCGCGGTTCACCCACGCAAATCGTTCGACGCCACCTTCGCGCACCACTTGATGACACGCGGCAAGCACAGCCTTGTGCTCGATCGGCGTGGACAGCACCGCAGGCCGGCCGCGTTGTCGCGCCGCACGCCACGCACCGATCACGGCGAAGTTGTCGCCTTCGGTTCCGCATGACGTGAAACAAACTTCGTCGGGATGCGCGCCAAGCGTGTTTGCAACCCTCTCACGTGATTCGTCGAGCGCGACACGTGCTTCGCGACCGAACCGATGTACGCTCGAAGGGTTGCCGAAGCGCGCTGAAAACCAAGGCAGCATCGCCTCGAGCACCTCCTCGCGCACGGGCGTAGTGGCCGCGTGATCGAGATACACCGGGGAGTGGCTCATGAGGGCTTAAATTAGGGTATGTGGACTCGGGTGCCTACCTCTGGCGGCACAGTTCTGCTGTATATGCGTAGGGAGCACCATGTTCACGACCTGTTTCTTCTGCTCCGCCGACCTCGGCCGCAATCAGGCAATCGAATCGATGCCGGTGGGCCGACGCGTGGCGTTCAACCAGGAAACCGGACGTCTCTGGGTGGTCTGCCGCGCCTGCGAGCGCTGGAGCCTGTCTCCGCTCGAGGAGCGCTGGGAGGCGATCGAGGCCTGCGAGCGACTGTATCGTGACACCCGGAAGCGCGTAGCCACCGACAATGTCGGTCTCGCGCGTGTGGCTGACGGATTGGATCTCATTCGCATCGGCGAGCCGTTGCGGCCGGAGTTTGCGGCGTGGCGCTACGGTGACCAGTTCGGACGCCGCCGTCGGCGACAGCTCGCGGTGACCGGCGGTGTCGTGGGTGCGGCGAGCCTGGTCATCGTGGG
>JBGTFN010000350.1:0-3693 GCA_041747275.1 Gemmatimonadaceae bacterium
GCGCAGGCCAATCATGGAGCGATGCGGTGCGATGCGTCCGCCCTGCACGCCCTGCCGTCGCTGTGCGCTCGCGGCCGCGCCTCGGCGCGAGGCGTCAGTGAATGCTGCGTCTACACCCGGAGGCGTGTTGCGCGCGGCGGCCATCTACCAGCTCCTTGCAAGACCGACGGTGACGCCGGTGCGTGTATACGTCGGATTCTCGTAGCGATCAAGCTGGACTGCCGTCGACCAGCGATCACCCACCCGCTCCCGCCAGGCGAGCGAGACATCGTGACTCGAGAACCGCGTCAGCGCGGTTCCCACACGGAGAATCTGCCACCCCTCTTCGCCACCCGTGCCGCGCAACGTGAATGAGCGACGGGCGCTCATCCACGTGGTGGCTCCCGAATAGCGCGCGGTGCGAATGCGGCCCGGCCAGCTGGTGTTGGCACGCACCGACGTTTCGAAGATGAAGCCGTGAGGTGCGTACCACGCGAGGCTTCCCGTGATCGCGGCGTCGGTGAGCACATCGACCGAGCGCACATGCGACACGCCAACCGTGGCCACGACATTGCGTGCGCTGGTGAGCTTGACGCCCATCTGCGCGTCGGCGCGAACGCGAGCAAAAATCGGTGCGCCGTCAGCAGCGGCCACACCGATCATGGTGAAGATGCGAGAGTTCCAATCGTGGCGCTGCGTGAGCGATCCCTGGACACCACGGGAGCCGAACGCTTCGAGTGCGATGACTTCGGCCCACCAGATATCGTTGCTGCCTACGGGCACGATGGCACGCACATAGCCGCCGGTCCAGTCGCCGAAGTCGTTGCTGACGGCCTGGTGCAACACACCGGCATCGATCCACCGGCCGGCGAATGCGCCGAGCGGCGCCTGCGCGCGCAGCGAACTGGCGCCGAGTGCTGCGACGATCGCAATACCGATGATCCGTTGCACTGCGCGCTGCAAGATATTGTAGGACATCAGCTGGCGAGCGCCAGGCGTCCAAGCGTGTCGTTCACCGCACTGTGGTCGAGTCGTCGCGGACCACTGGTCGCGGAGGGATTGCGAAGGCGTTGCTCGATGGTGTCGACCACCCGCTGGGCGGCGTGTCCGTCGCCGAAGGGGTTCTGTCCGTGCGTGCGTCGCATATAGAGCGCCTGGTCGGTGAGCAGCGCAGTGGCACGCGCTACCACGTGCGCCGGCTCGGTACCCACCAGTTCACCGAAGCCGGCTTCGATCACTTCGGGGCGCTCCGTGCAGTCGCGCAGAATCAGGATGGGCTTGTGCACCGACGGCGCTTCTTCCTGAATGCCGCCGCTATCGGACAGAATGAGCGTGCTGCGTCGCATGACTTCGAGCAGTTCGGGATACGCCAGCGGAGCCACGAGCGAGATACGCGGATGGCCGGCGAGGCGCGCGTGCACGACATCGCGAACGCGCGGGTTGAGATGCACCGGAAAGACAAGGTGCAGGTCGGGGTGCATCTCGACCAGCCGCAGGAAGGCATCGCAGAGGCCTTCGAGTGGTGCGCCGAGGCTTTCGCGGCGATGCACGGTCACCAGCGCAACCCGTTCACGGTCCCACGGAACCGCGTTGAGCGCGGGCGTACTGAAGCGCATCATGCGCGGAATCATGCGCAGCGCATCGACGACCGTATTGCCGGTGATGACGATGTCTTCCTCGGGGATGCCTTCGGAGATCAGGTGGTCGCGCGCCTGCGACGTCGGTGCGAAATGCACAGTGGCCGTGCAGGTGGCGACCCGTCGGTTCACTTCTTCTGGGAAGGGGCTGCTCAGGTCGAACGAGCGAAGGCCCGCCTCGACATGGCCAACCGGAATCCCTTGATAGAACGCCGCGAGCGCGGCCGCCGTGACTGTGGAGGTATCGCCCTGCACCAGGAGGAACGACGGCCGGTGCGCGAGAAAGCACTCCGTGAGTGAGGCCATGGCGCGGGCCGTGAAGACTCCGAGGTTCTGTCCCGTTTGCATGAGCCCCAGATCGATGTCGGGCGTGAGGCCGAAGACATCGAGCGCCTGCGTGAGCATTTCGCGATGCTGCGTGGTAGCCACGAGCATGGGCTGCAGGAAGGGACGACGATGGCGCAGTTCCGCAATCACGGGCGCCATCTTGATGGCTTCGGGCCGCGTACCGACCACGACGCAGACGCGATGCGTGGTCTCGGTGTGAAGCGGGGTGGGGATCGGAAACAGGTCCACGGGACGATGTGCTCGAAGGGTGCTCGATGCGTCGCGGGGGGGGAATCGGGACGCGGTATCGAACACGTTGGGCTGCCGGACTGCTCGCTATTTGACGACAGGGAGGAAGGCGTGGTCACGGTGATGGTGCGCGTCATCACCGATTGCAAGCGCGGACAGTAACGTTCCGTGTGGCAGCGGGCAATGACTGTCACACAAAAATCCCGCTGCCGGTTCACTGGCAGCGGGATTCGAGTTGTCGCCGCGACGAAGAGGTCGCGGCCGGCGCTCGTCCTTGGAACATCGCCCGTTTGCACAGGCGCGGCCGGGTCAGGCTATCAGGCGCGACGGCGACGACGCGCGGCCGCACCGAATGCGATGAGACCCAGTCCGAGCAGGGCGAACGTGCCCGGCTCCGGGACTACGAGCGGCGCGACATAGTCGAAGTTCGCGTCGAGCGCCAGCTGGTCGTTGAAACCCATGCGCACATTGTCGGCGAAGCCATGCCATGCCACGGGCCACTGGCTGCCAACGCCGACTGCGATGCCGATGACTTGCACGTTTGCGCCGAACATGCAGCCATTCGCGCCGAACAGCTGACCGATCGCGGTGTTGCCTTGTTCGGCCGACCAGAACGTCTGCTGACCGAACAAGCACGTCGCCGAGTCGAACAGCGTCTGGGTGCCACCTGCGCCGGCGGAGGGCCGAACGTACCAGAAATTGTCGTCCTGCATGCCCGTCTGCGAGACCCAAGTGCCGACCGGCGTGCCGCCAGCCCCGATCTTCGACTGATTGTAGTAGCCTTCCCACACCAGTTCGCTCTGAATGGACTGGTCGCCCCGGGTCTCCACGAGCTGCAGGCGCACCACCGGCGTTTTGAACTTCCAGTCCACCGGGTTGATGGGCTGATCGCCCACGGGCGGGACAGCATCCCATCCCGGCACTGCAGTGCGGTACCAGTCGAACGACATCGACGTCATTTCCTGCAGGTTGCCGAAGCTCATGGCGCCATTGATGGTCGCCGCTGCGGAGCCGCCCGCATAGCGATACATGAAGGCCCAGTCCGGAAAGCCCGTCTGCGTATTGCCGCCGCCGGTGACGCTGAGCTCGAGCGAGCCGCTACCGGCATTCGCGAAGCCGAGTCGCGGGGCGTTGGTCGTGACCTGAGCCGAACCGCTGGCGATCTCGCTTGAGATCCAGTCTGTGGTGTTGCCGACGGTCGCCGTTCCATTGGGTCCGACCACCTGGCCGACCTGCGCATGCGCGGCGACGGGCAGGGCAGCGATTGCAGCGACAAGAACAAGGGCGCGCTTCATATACGTTGACTCGAATCAGAAGAAAAGAAATGAATCCGTGTGACGATGCAGCTGAGCCACATGCCACTTACTGCTGCATTCGCCGTACCAAACAGCGACCTGATCCATTGACCGGGACGCCCCGACCGCTGTCCGACGGGTCAAAAGCTCCAGTAAAACACTGATTTTAAACGACTTAACCTAATCGTCCGATTGCTGTCCGCGTC
>JBGTFN010000351.1:0-5280 GCA_041747275.1 Gemmatimonadaceae bacterium
GCGCGCAGCACCGCGGAATAGCTTGCGCGTTCGCGAATACCCGGTGCATCCACCGGCGGCGTCATGGCCCACGCTGGGATGAGCACCGTGTTGCCGTCAGTGCCGCTGGTGTTGTAGCTGTATTGGTCCGCCCATACATCCACGCCGCGCGCCCTCGCGCGTTCGATGAGCTGAATGATCGCTTCACTGGTGCCTCGCCAGTGTTCACCCTTGGCCTTGATGTGCGACGCGACCACGCGAGCACCGGTGCGCTCCCCGACTTCGATGGTTTCAGCGACCGCATCGAGCAAGGTCGGTGCGCCTGCTTCATCCTGGCTCGGCCAGAACCACATCGGGTCGCCGCCTTCCGCGCGCTGGTGCGAGATGTAGATGCCACCGAACGGCACGATCGCCTCGGCGACGGATACAACTTCTTCAGTGGTACTCCACCTGCCCGGCGCATACTCGAGTCCTGCCGAGAGACCGATTGCGCCGTCGCGCATGGCCTGCGTGACGAGCGCTCGCATCTTCACGATTTCATCGGCGCGCGCGGCGCGACGGAAATCGTTGCCCATTACTCGGCCGCGAACCGTGCCATGGCCAACCATCAGCAGCGCGTTGGTACCGATGCCGCGTTCTTCGATGATGGAACGCTGCTCGCTGATGGGCCACGGCGATCGTCCGTCGTGATTGACGACAACGGTCGTCACGCCCTGCGAGACAAGATTGGGCGCGGCACGGTAGCGGGCGTCAGCATCACGGAAGCCGCCCTGCACCCGGGCGCCGTCGTCGGCATGCGAGTGCATGTCGATGAAGCCGGGCGCGAGGTGCTTGCCCGTTGCATTCACCACGCGATCCGCGGTCGCGCCAGGCAGACGTCCGACGGCCACGATGCGCCCATCGCGAACACCGATATCGGCGGGAAAAGCCGGATTGCCCGTGCCATCGAGCAGCCGCCCCCCGCGCAGGAGCAGATCGAAGTGAGGGGCGGCGGGCGAGGCGACGGATTGTGCGTCGGCAGGCGATGCTGCGAGAAGCCCCGAGAGCGTGACGGCGAACAGAGCGCGCATGGCAGTAAGCGGTTGAGGTGACGGATACCTTATCACGAAGATACGCGGGCAGTAGGCAACGGAGGAATGATCACGATGGTGATCTGCGTCTCACCCGCCGTAATTCGCGCAACCGCGTGTGTTCACCCGCTTGCCTTTCCGCGTGATGCAGCCGACACTTCCTCGAAATCACGGACCACCCATCAGTATGCACGGAGACGACGATGTCAGAGTACGATTCACCGGCGACGACGCTGGCGGGCCTCGATGTGCGGCTCGAGCGCGATGTGTTCTTGCGTTCGATGCTGCGCGAGCTCGCGGGCACACTGCAGGACGTCGTCGGACTCGATGAGGCCTCGGGATTCATCAGCGTCGTGGGTCAGCGCATCGGCGACGAACTGAACGCCAGTTATCGCGCTGCACTCGGCGTACCGTCGCTTAACCGCGAACAGGTCGCCGATGTCTTGGTTGACCTCAAGCAGCGTATCAATGGCGAGTTCGTCATCGTTGAACAGAATGACGACCGCATTGTGTACAGCAATACGCGTTGCCCCTTTGGCGACAAGGTGCTCGACCGCCCCGCGCTCTGCATGATGACATCGAACGTGTTCGGCAACATCGCCGCTGACAATATGGGTTACGCGCGCGTGGTGCTCGAAGAAACGATTGAGCTGGGCGCCCCGGGATGCCGGGTGGTGGTGCATCTCACACCGCCGGGCGACGCGAACTTGGCTGGACGAGAATACTTTCGCGCCTAGCAAACGTCATGTCAGGGATTCTGTTTCTGTCCGCTGCCGAATGGCTGCCTGATGCGCTGCTGCTGGTCACCAATGATGGCACGACGCTCGGCGCGAATCGCGCCGCGCGCGTGGTGCTCGGCGGATCGGAGGCAGATGCGAACTGCGGCGTTTCGCTGCTGGACAGGTTGAATGGCGACGCGTCCGAGGTGCTCCGCTACCTGCGCGACGGCTCGCGTACACGCCAGCCGCTGCCCGGGGCGATGGTGTTGAGCAGTAATGATGAGACGTCGCGCCGTTTTCGCTCCACGGTGCGCGTGCTCGAACCCGCCTCGGCACACTCACCGGCAGTGCTGCTGCTGCATCTGCAAGCGAGCGAAGGCGCGTCCTCACAGTTCAAGGAGCTCAACGACCGTTTGGCACAGCTCGGCGCGGCCATGCGTCGCCAGATGGAGGCCGAGCAGGAGCGACGGCGTCTCGAAGCTCAGATGCTGCAGACGCAGAAGCTCGAGAGCCTGGGCGTGTTGGCAGGCGGCATCGCGCACGACTTCAACAATCTGCTGACCAGCGTCATCGGGTACTGCGACCTTGCTCGCGGTGAAGTGGCAGGCAATCCGGCTGCGCGCGAGTTCATCGACGAGGCCGTGACGGGTGCGCGACGCGCTGCAGAACTCACGCAACAGATGCTTGCGTATTCGGGCAAGGGCACCCTGGTGGTGGGACCCGTGCAGCTTTCCAAGCTTGTCACCGATATTACGCGATTGCTCGAAGTCTCGATCTCCAAGAAGTGCGTGCTGCGCTACAACCTCATGGAGAACCTGCCCACTTGCCGTGGTGACGCAACCCAGCTCCGTCAGGTGATCATGAACCTGATCATCAATGCGTCGGACGCCATCGGTGACCGGAGCGGCGTGATCGCGCTGACCACCGGGGTGGCATGGTGTGACAGCGCGTACCTCGCGGAGAACTTCGTCGACGACAAACTGCCGGAAGGATTGTACGTACACCTCGAAGTTGCGGATACGGGCAGCGGCATGTCCCACGAAACGCGTCAGCGCATCTTCGATCCGTTCTTCACCACCAAGTTCACCGGTCGCGGGCTCGGACTCGCGGCAGTACTCGGCATCGTGCGTGGACATGGCGGCGCCATACGCGTTTACACGGAACTCGGACGCGGCACCACGTTCAAGATGCTGTTGCCGGCCGAACAGCAGGTCGCGCAGCAAACATCGGCATCAGCCGAGGAACCGACGCCATGGAGCGGCACCGGCTCCGTGCTCGTGATCGACGATGAGGAGAGCATTCGGGGGCTCACGCGACACATGCTCATGCAGATGGGACTCGAGGTGGTCACCGCGAGCGATGGGCGGGAGGGGGTCGAGCTGTTCCGGCAGATGGCGGACTCGAACCCGCTCGTGCTGCTCGATCTCACCATGCCGCATCTCGATGGCGCGGCCGCGTTCGCCCAGCTTCGTCGCATACGCGCGGATGTTCGCGTGATCCTGATGAGCGGTTATAACGAGCAGTCCATCGCCGCACAGTTCGCCGGCAAAGGCCTGATCGGCTTCATCCAGAAACCGTTCCGCCTGAACGAACTGCGTCAGTTGATCAGGTCGACTTTCGATCCCGCTCCGACAAGAGCTTCGTGGTGAAGCGCTGACCTTCCGCCAGTCGCTCCACTTCGATCCGCGTGGCTTCGGTGATCTGTTCGATGCGCTGCAATCGCGCGTCGAGATCGGACGGCAACTCGCGCGCGCTGGACTCCGCCTTGCCGGTGATTCGTTTCGCGAGTGCACGCGCGATCGGAAAGCCAATCACCATGATGGTGCTGAAGACAAAGATTACAATCAGATCCGGATCTGGTCCCATGAGCGAGCACCGGGGGGGAGTGACGGGCTGCCGACGCTAGGGGTGAGTCTGCGTCGCGCCGAAGTGTTTGCTGAAGAGAAACTTGCGGCTTAGTGACAGTTCCGAACGCGAGATCTTCGCATAACGCGCGACCTTCTCAGGATAGTGCTCGAGTCCAGATTGCACGAAGCCCATGTGCAGGAAGAGCTGGTCGGCCAGCGAAACGGCGAAGACCTGCGGAAAGCCTCGCTTCTCCGCCAGCGTGGCCGCGGCATCGATGAGCAGCTTGCCGATTCCGCGATGTTGCGCGTTGGGTAATACGGCGAGCGAGACCAACTCCACGAGGCTGGGCGAGTACTCGTCGAGCGCAACGCAGCCGAGCACGCTGCCGTCTGCTGCGCGGATGATTCGGTAGCTGTCGACATGGCTCTCCACGAATGCTTCGTCGCGCAGCAGCGTGAGTCCATCCGGCGCGAACTGATTGTTCAGTGCACTGATTTGCGGCACGTCGCGAAGCAGCGCACGCTCCACGCGAAGCGTTTCCGCCGTCACGTCCCGGTGCCCCTCTTTCCGCGGGTCGGCGGAGCGCGACTCGATCAAGGACGATCGCCCGCGATCAGCGGGTCGCGAATACGCGCGTCGTGCCCGCCTTGTCGAACAGCAGGATTTGGTACCGTTCAGGCGTGCCGCCCTCCATGCCCGGCGACCCGATTGGCATACCGGGCACGGCGAGCCCACGTCCGGCAGGCCGCTCCTTGAGCAGCTTCATGATCAGGTCGGCCGGAACGTGACCCTCTACAAGGTAGCTGCCGATCTGCGCCGTATGGCACGATTCAAGCGCCGCTGGAATGCCGAATGTGACCTTCACTTCACGCAAGTCGGCTACGTCTCGCACGGTGCATTTGAAACCGGCCTTGGTCACGTGATCCACCCAGGCCTTGCAGCAGCCGCAGGTGGGTGACTTGAAGACGGTCATCGCGGTGGGGAGCTGCTGAGATTGCGACTCGGCCCAAAGGGGCGAGAGCGTCGGGGCGACGACCAGGCCTGCCGCAACGACGGCAGCTCTGCGAAGCCAGTCGCGTCGAGAAATGTCTTCGGCCATGCGCGTGTGCGCGGCGGCCGCATCCTGAAATTCGTTTGACATATAGCTCAAAACTATCACGGGGCGGACACGAGGAGTACGAGGAACACTCAATGCCTTTCGACTAATGCACCCTGCTTCGTTCGGCTCCGATCTCTACGCAACGGCGAATCGCCCCCCGTTTGTCGCGCACATCACGGAAGCACCCGCAAACTGATCGACGGAAGAGCGCCGGGCAGGTACCGCGGCGTCTGCTCGTAATCGGTGGGACTGTTGGTATTGGCCACCTGAATCAGGCTGAAGTCCAACACGTTGCGACGATTGAAAACGTTCTGCACAGCGGCGCCCACTTCGGCCCGCCAAGGGCCGACGCGCGTGGTCCAGGTGACGCCCACATCGGTCTCGAGGATGGCCGGACGCGGCGCGTCGCCGGGCTGTGTGATGGGCAGGCCCGCGCCGAGATTGCCTAGCGTCAGCAGGTCGTAGTAGGACTGACGCAGTCCCCACGAACGCCCCCATGTGCCGCGTGAACGCGCTGCCAGGACGAAGCCGGCGCCGGGTCTCGCCTCCACTGAGATCAGCGCCC
>JBGTFN010000352.1:0-2700 GCA_041747275.1 Gemmatimonadaceae bacterium
GAGGGCGGAGCGCGAAGCGGCAGTGCGTCCGCCGGAGCCGCGCTCGGTGCGCCACGCGGAGGCAGCGGGAGTGAGGCGTGCGCTGCGGTCGAACTCGCGGGTGAGGTGTGCGTGATGGGTCAGCGACTCGCGGCGAGTATCGTCGAGCAGGGTTTGGAGATCGGGGGGGAGCGTAGCACCGGCTGTGGAGAGGCCAGATGGCGGGTCGCCGTAGGGCGTTTGGCCGAACCGGGTGGACACCGCTGCGGATTGCTGCATCGCCGAGGGTACCTCTCCGCTCGAGGCACGCACTTCAAAGCCCGTCGACGAGCTTGCGACGCGGCTGGTGTTGATCACCGCCATCGCGTAGCGCGCGATTCCCGATTCCGGCGCGGCAAACTCGTGACACCAAGAGTCGTCCCTGTCGAGCAGGTTGACCGATTCGCCCTTGGCGAGCGCGATGCGGCGCGCCACGGAGACGAGCAGAGGCGTTTCTGCGGTCTGGCCGCTCGAGGTCACCCGGAGCGCTTGCGTCCCGGTGGCGAGGCAAGGAAAACTGGCGGCCGCAGGCAGGCGGATCTCGAGCCGAGTGGCGGAAGCAGCGACCACCTCGGCCGCCACGCCAGCGATGGACGCCGAGTTTTGCGCGAGGGTGGTCCCGAAGCCGGTGCCTTGCACCACGATGAGTTGTCCTGGCCGCGCAGTGTCTGCGGAGAGCACGCCCTGCACCGCAAATGGAGCCAACGCCGCCGGTTCTGGCAGGCTGACCGGCGCAGTTCCCGGCGACGTTGCATCGCTACCGTTGCACGCCGTCCACACTATTGGAGCGCATGCCATCACCAGCACGGCACGAGTCACACGCACAAATGCGCGCGGGAATCGTGAACTCGTTGTGCGGGAAAGACTTGCGGGCATTCTGGGGACCGTTACACGGGAGGACGACACTGCCACATGTTTGTCAGGGTTGCAAGCAGGATGCCGAGACCGATGCTACGCCCGGCTGCTTTCGAATCGGGTAGCCTCCCGTTTGTTTGCAGAGTGTGCGCTGCGTAGCCAGCAGCGCGTTCACAGCGCGCTCGATCGCGCGGAACTCCCTCGTTCCATCAAAGGATCCGGTCATGACCAGCACCGCCGACGTTCGCCCGCCGCTCACCCTGCTCTCGGAGGAGGAGGTGCTCTTCCGCGATGCCGTCTACGAGTTCGCGGATACGGTCGTGCGTCCGCGGGTCAGTGCGATGGAAGCGGCGGGCCGGATCGACGCCGATATCACCGCGCAGTGCTTCGCGATGGGACTGATGGGCGTCGAGATTCCTGAGGCGTTGGGCGGCGCGGACGGATCACTGTTCATGACCACGCTGGCCGTGGAGGCGTTGAGCCGGGTAGACGCGAGCGCGGCGATTCAGGTGGACGTGCAGAACACGCTGGTCAACTATCCGGTGCATGCCTACGGGACGGACGCGCAGCGCGAACGCTGGTTGCCCATGCTCACGTCGCGCACCATCGGCGCCTACGCACTAAGTGAGCCTGGCTCCGGATCAGACGCATTTGCGTTGGCCACGCGTGCCGATCGCGCGGAGAACGGATGGACGCTCAACGGGTCCAAGGCCTGGATCACGAACGGCGCCGAGGCAGAAGTGTTCATCGTGTTCGCCACGGTCGACCCGGAGAAGGGATACAAGGGCATCACCGCGTTCATCGTGACGCGGGACGCACCAGGCTTCACCGTGGGCAAGAAGGAAGACAAGCTTGGCATTCGCGCCTCGAGCACGACCTCACTTCATTTTGAGCAGTGCTTCGTGCCTGACGATCAGGTACTCGGCGAAGTCGGCGTCGGCTACAAGATCGCGATCGACACGCTCAATGGCGGACGCATCGGCATTGGCGCACAAATGATTGGAATCGCGCAGGGCGCGCTCGATGCGGCCGTGGACTACCTGAAGGAACGCAAGCAGTTCGGACGCGCGCTCGCCGACTTTCAGGGCATCCAGTTCCAGGTGGCGCAAGCCGCGACCGAACTCGAGGCGGCACGCCTTCTGGTGTACAACACGGCACGACTGCGAGACGCGGGTGAGGACATCGTGCGTGAAGGCGCGATGGCCAAGCTCTACGCGTCGCAAATGTGCGCGCGCGTCACTTCGCTCTGCGTTGAGCTCTTCGGCGGCTACGGGTACACCAAGGACTATCCGGTCGAAAAGTTCTACCGCGACGCGAAGATCGGCACGATCTACGAGGGCACCTCCAACATGCAATTGCAAACGATTGCGAAGTCGGTCCTCAGGTAATGGGGTGGCTCCGTGATTCGAGGGGCGTCGCGGTCGCAGCGAAAGCCTTCGCTTATGCCACTTTGCGCCTTTTTCGCGGCGCGATGCGCTCGAGGAAGTAGCCGGTCACGTAGACCACCTGTGAGAGCAGCAGTAACGCCGAGTACCCGATGGCGCTTCGCGCCTTGTGTTTCCCGAGTGGGTAGGCGAGAAGGTTGAGGTAGAACAGGGGCGACTCGGGTTTGCGACTTGCCCTCGGGTCGCGCTCGCCGGCGCTGTGAAAGTAGAGTGCGCCGCGTCCGTAGTTGAGATGCTGGGACACGAATCCGCCGAGCGACATGCGATGCGCGTGACGCACTATGGCTTCTGGCGCGTACTGCATTGGCCTGCCGCTGCCCCGCCATCTGTCACATAGGTCCCGGTCTTCGGCGGTGTCGGCGAGCGACGACACGTCAAAGCC
>JBGTFN010000353.1:0-1685 GCA_041747275.1 Gemmatimonadaceae bacterium
ACGAACCGCCGCGTGGCCCCGTGTACTGAGACCGCCAGGATGAGGGCGATCGCGAGCGACAATAAGAATCCAATCATGTTGACCTCCGTCTGCTTCCCCTAACGGCTCGCCGCGGCGGAGGTTTCACGGCGCGGGCGGCACAGGTCACACTTCACGAATTCCGACCCTGACTACCCTGTAGAACGTCAGGTCAACCCGTGCTTCGACACGTGCACCAACTGTTCCGCAAATCGATCCACCTCATCAAGCGTGCTGTACACATTGGGCGTCACGCGCACTCCCGCAAACTCGGGATGCGTAATCTGTGTCACAACCGTTTGTCGCTTCGTGTAGAACCAGCTCACGAGTTCTGCTTCCTCGATGCCGTCGATCGTCACGAGTCCGATGCCGCCGGCGTCGGGAGAGTCGAGCGGTGTGAGCACACGAATGCGACCACCGCCTTCGGCGAGTGCAGGCTTTGCCCAGCGGTCTCGCAGGTAGCGCAGCCGCGCAATCTTGCGCGCGGCACCGATACCGCGGTGAAATGCGATCGAGAGTGGGATCGCATTGTGATTCGCCGCAGGGTGCGTTCCAATCTCTTCGTACTTCCGGATGTCGTCGTCCATCTCCGGGCCCGCAGCCATAAGCGGCCACATGTCGCGCATCCGTTCCTTGCGCACATACAGGAACCCGGTGCCGATGGGCGCAAAGAGCCATTTGTGCAGGCTCGTTCCGTAGTAGTCGCAGCCAAGCTCGTCACGCGTGAACGGGAAGTGTGCGAACGCGTGCGCACCATCCACCAGCACGGCGATGTCGCGCGGACGGGCCAGCTCCACGATCGCGCGAATGGGCAGGATCTGTCCGGTGAGGTTGGTGATGTGCGGCAACTCGATCGCGCGTGTCCGTGGTGTGATGGCGGCGGCCACTGCATCAACGATCACCTGCGGCGACGGCGGCGGCACCGGAAAGCTGATCGACTTCACCACGATGCCGTCCCGACGCTCGCGCTGTCCCCACGACGTGAGCATGCGCGGATAGTTCTGGTTGCTGACGATCACTTCGTCCCCGCGCCGCAGGTCGAGCCCGAAGATCAGCGTCTCCATGCTCTCCGATGCATTGCGCGTGATGGCCATCTCCTCCGAGTCGCAGCCGAACTCACGCGCCAACTCGCGTCGAGCGGTCTCGACGCGCGGTTCGAGCACCTGCCACATGTTCCGCACCGGCAGCTCATTGGAGAAGCGAAGGTCGCGTATCATCGCTTCGATCACATGCGTCGGCGTCGGAGAGACGCCGCCGTTGTTCAGGTTGGTGACCGTGCGATTCACGTCGAAGGCGCGTTGTATCGGCTCCCAGAAATCCTCGTCCCTCGCCAGCCGGAGCGCGTCGGAATCATGCGGCCCTGCGGGCGCCTCCGGAATGCCGCGCGACGCGCGCACGACGGATGCATCGGCGAGCCGCCGAACTGCGTCCGGGAGGAAGCCCGGCAGGGCGACCGGAGCGAGTGTCGCACCGGAGAGGGCGGAAACGAATCGTCGACGGTCCATCGCATATTATGGCGCATTGCGGAGCCCTTCGCTAACGTCTCGAACGTGACCCATGCCCTCGACACTTCCGCCCGAGCGACCCGGAGCGCCGTCGCGCTCTCGAGCCTGTCGCTGCTGGTCCTGAGCGGCTGCCTCGTGCAGCCGCCAAAGATCGCCCCGT
Source organism: Gemmatimonadaceae bacterium (assembly GCA_041747275.1). Lineage (GTDB taxonomy): Bacteria > Gemmatimonadota > Gemmatimonadetes > Gemmatimonadales > Gemmatimonadaceae > JAABRT01. The sequence goes on from JBGTFN010000353.1 coordinate 1,684, forward strand.
CC
>JBGTFN010000354.1:0-4146 GCA_041747275.1 Gemmatimonadaceae bacterium
CTCCTGATGCCGGTGTCGCGGCATGCAATCGCCAATCACGTGACCGTCGAGCATGCTCAGCGCCGCGAACAACGTCGTCGTGCCGTGCCGCTTGTAGTCGTGCGTCATCGTGCCGCAGCGTCCCTTCTTGAGCGGCAGTCCGGGTTGCGTGCGATCCAGCGCTTGAATCTGCGATTTCTCATCCACGCACAACACCAGCGCGCGGTCCGGCGGATTGAGATACAGCCCAACGACATCCACCAGTTTCTCGACGAACGCCTTGTCGCGACTCAGCTTGAACGTCGTGATCAAATGCGGCTTCAACTGGTGCCGCTGCCAAATCCGACGCACCGTCGCTTCACTGAGCCCCTGCGCCTGCGCCATCGTGCGCGTGCTCCAGTGCGTCGCATTCGGCGGTGTGGTGTGCAACGTCGCCTCGAGCACGGCGGCCACTTGCTGTTCCGTAATGCGCGCGAGTCGACCCGGTCGCGGCGCGTCCTGCTCCAACCCCCGCACGCGCAGCGCCAGAAACCGCTGGCGCCACAACTGCACCGTCGGGCGCGACACGCCCAGCGTAGCCGCGATGTCCTGACTATCCATTCCGGCCGCGGCGAGTTGCACGATCTGGGCGCGCTGCACCTGCCGCACGGGCAGCGTGCGGCTCCGTCCCCACGTCGTGAGCGTGGCGTCTTCCTCCGGCGTCAACTCAATGGGCGCAGCCTGTCGGCTCATGCGTCGCAATATACGACACACGTCATTATAAGTAAAGCTATTTCTGACGCACTACACTAGCCATCTGGAAAAGAGTGCGACCGGCCGGTCCGGCGGCACGCCCAGCGATGCGGCGCCGGTCGTTCGTCCGCAACCGATAGCAAGGCGAACACCGAGCAGGAGTGTAGGCCGAAAGTTCACTCCGAGCAGCGCGAAAAACGCGCCCGCGTGCCGGCCGGCTTATTGACCCGGGAGGCGCACCTGACGTGAGGTGCTCGCTCCCCTCCTTCAAATGGCAGAACGCCGCAGGAGCGTGTGGATTGAGCTGGCAACGAGATCGATAGAGTCGGGGGTGCCGAAGACTTGGACCTCACAGCTCCCGTCGCCGCTGTAACCGCCCATCCGATACACGCGCGCACCAGTGGGGCACAGATTGACAAGCAGTGGCAGATAGTTGATGAACGTTATGCCGGGCAATGCGGGGCCGAACTCAAGCAGGATGCGCTTGGCGAGGGCGTCTCTTGGCCCGGTCGCTCCTCCCGCGATAATGCAACTGCGCGTACCGTCCCTGAATCGCGCAAAACATGCGGCTGCAGACTGCGGTGAGACGTCTGCCAAGCCAACGAAGTGCGTTTGCTGCTCTCCTACATCGACCTCAAGTTCCCGCGAGCTGCCGCCGCGCAGGGTACGTTCATTCCAGAAAAAACCGCGCCGACTTCGAAAGCGCGTCCGCGGCTCGGAGAGGAGTTCAGCCACGTATAGCATTGGCAGTGAGCACTCCATCAGCACGAGATCGCGCGCGAATGCGGAGTCATCCGCCGAGGGGTGAGTAAACGCCACCGAGATGCACTCCAGCGAGGAGAGCGCCTCGCGGTCCGTTTGCGAGGCGGACTGGAGCGGGAAAGTATGTTCCTGATGCCATGCGGCAATCTCGTCAATTGCGAGCACCACGTCATGATATCGCTTCACCGCCGGTTCATCGTACATGGAAAGTGTTGCCGAGTGTTCGATCTGGCCGATCTGGCGTTGATGCGCGTTCGGTGGACTCAGGCATCGTGCTACGATGGAGGCGGGTCCACCTGCATCCCGGTGGCGACTCCTCATTGATTCACATAGGAGGTTGCTGCACACGCCTCGCAGCTTTTCTGTCATGACAGCCGGGGTGGACTACTCCGCCTCATCCCCCGAAAGCAGAGGATCCCACGCCGAGTGAAGAAGTCGACCTCGCTCCGTCATCGCGAAGTAGACATCTTCATAGCTCTCGGGCGGAAGCGATCCTCGCGGCCAATCAGAAAGATGTTTGCCGTCATCCGAGAGCACCTGTACCTCAACGGCCTCTCTGTTGATCAGACGGATCAAGGCGCTGACGACTTCCTCCCGTTTGAACTCGCGTCCCCACGCTCTCTTCCACCCGAGCGAAGTATCGCTATTCAGCGAACGAAGTACACTCTCCAGATCCTCAATGTCATTGGCCAGCGAATCCAAGACATAAAGGTCGGGAGATCTTCTCGGTGCGGTCATCGTCAGTTCCATATCGCCTCATCGTTACGAGGCTTGAAGAGAAATGTACGTCCGAAGCTGCACTATGGCGGGCCGGAACTCTTCGATTCGTCTAGCCTCCTTAGGTCGCCAGCCGCAAACTATCGAGATTCCACCCCATGACACGTGTTACCATCACCGGATGGGACACAGGGTTGAAAAAAAATCTACCTGTCAAAGCTGTTGCACGCAGAGGCCGGCGTTTCGCTTTCTCAGGCGAAGCGCAGCGTAGATGACCTACGCGAAGGGCGGAAAGTGGAGTTGTCGTTCCCGTCGTTTGCTGCCGCGACCCGGTTCGCCACTATGGCCGGGCAGCTCGGCGCAGTCTGCATCGTTTCTGACGGGGAGAGGCTTTGATGACGGATCGCTCCTCGCTTCATTTAGTCTGGCTCAAGACTTCGGACGGCGAACTCTTCGCGCATGGGTTGTCGACGAGCGCGATTGCCGTGTCGTCGAGCGGAAACGGATCGAGTTGGCATACCTCCATAAGTGCGAAGACAAGTCTGATGGCCGGCAGCATTCTGCAAGTGAACGCGCGTCTCACATGGCGGGTAGAGCTCCCTCAAAACATGCCGTACCCCAAGGGGAAGCGGTTTGCCACGCCTGCGCGCTTTTTGTCGCATGATGAGCATTGGCCCCAGAGTGCATGGAGTCTGATCGTTGAGGCAGAGTCACCCGTCGTAGAAGACCGCACGCAGCGCGTTCGAGTTTGGTTCTTTGTGGAGGACGCTCCACATCACTGGCTCAGTCACGGCAGCAAGTTTGAACTGTATGAGGGAAGGCTTCTTCTCGCCGACGGCATTGTCGAGTGACGATTCGATCTGCGAGTCTCTCGGCGCAAACTAGGCGGACCACAACGACGGCTACGCGTCACGGATTCCTATGGACCACCGCAAGAGGCCGACGAACAGTCGAGCACGCCGCAGCGGTATGACGCTCAGCAAGGAAGTAGAGCGAGATTCGGGCGTGTGAAGTGTAGGGGTACGATGCGCTCAACCGTCGCATACTGAAGCAGCTAGGTGAATCGACTGGCTTGGTGAACGGCGCGCTTGGTGACAACTCTATCACCAGCGGCCGTCTCGCCGAGGAATAGCCGACCAAGTCGCAGGGCGGGGTCTACTTCGCCTTAAACATGCTCGCGAGCGGACGTGAATCGCCCCGGGTTTACAGGAGACTCCAAAGTGTGAGAGGTTGGAGTCATGAGCAAGCGACCACGGTTTTCTCCGGAAGTGCGTGATCGGGCGGTTCGGATGGTGTACGAGCATGCGAAGGACCACCCCTCGCAGTGGGCCGCCATCACGTCCATCGCGTCGAAGATCGGCTGTTCGGCGCAGACCCTGTCGACGTGGATCAAGCGCCGCGAGACGGATACGGGACAGCGCGCTGGGGTGACGACGGACGAGCGGGCCCACCTGAAGGCGCTCGAACGGGAAGTGAAAGAACTGCGCCGCGCGAACGAAATCCTGCGCAAGGCGTCGGTAGACTCAATGGGTCAATGCAACAGCGCTTCGAATCGCGTCGCCGGTGTATCGAAGTCGAGTCGCTTTCGCGGTCGTGCGTTCAATTTGGCTGCGATCCCATCGAGCTCGCCTTGCGTTAGTGCTCCCATCGATACGCCCTTTGGGAAGTACTGGCGCAACAAGCGATTGGTGTTTTCGTTGGTGCCGCGTTGCCACGGACTATGCGGATCTGCGAAGTACACGTCGAGACCAGTGTTTGCGGTGACTTGCTGATGGTTGGCGAGTTCCATCCCTCGATCCCAGGTCAGTGATCGGCGGACGTGTTCCGGGAGGCGACACATCTCGCGAGACAGACCGGCGGTGACCGCGTGCATATCGCGCCCGGGAAGCTGCACGAGCACGGTAAATCCTGTCGTGCGTTCGACCACCGTCGCCATCGGCGTCCAGTGACGCCCAA
>JBGTFN010000355.1:0-1793 GCA_041747275.1 Gemmatimonadaceae bacterium
ATCATTCCGGCGCCGATGTTCGCGCTGCACGCGCAGGGCGATCTGGTGTTCGTGTCCACCGGCAGTGGTGCGCTGCGCAACGACGCGGCGGCTGTGCACATTCCACTCGGTGGCGGATTCTCCGCGCGCGTGCGCACCGAGCAACTGTTGCACAGCGATGGAAGCGCACTCGCAGCGCGCGCCGATACCGTTGTGGCAAACGCCAGTGCCGCGATCGCGTTGCGCCCCGACACAATGGATGCCCCGATATCGCTGGCGCTGGCCATCGCGCGCGGCGACGTGCGAGTTGCTGCGAGCATGTCAGGCGCACAGACATCGACGCGCATGAATGCTGTCGAGCCGCTCATAATGCCCGCTGCCGTGCCACCCGCCTATCCGTCGCATCCGGAACGACTGCTCGCGATCACGCAGCTGTGGGGCGTTGTGCGCGCATTCAATCCGTATCTGCCGATGGCGGATGAGTCATGGGACGAGATTTTCAGACGCGCCATCACGGAGGCTGAGGCAGCGGGCGATGCGCGCGCGTACGTCGGCATGCTGTACCGTGTCGTGGCGTCGCTTGATGCGTCGCAGGGAGCCATAGCCGGTCCAGAGCATCCGGAGTTCGGGCGTCGCATGGGATTTGCGCCGCTGCGTCTGCGTCTGGTGGACCGACGCGCGATCGTCACGCAGGTCGACGACAGCGCGTCGGCGCGCACCGGCGTGCGGGTTGGCGATGAAGTGCTTGCGATTGGCGGCGAGCCGATCGACAAGCGATTCGGCCGACTGCGCGAGTTCGTGTCGGCGTCGAACGAATGGTCGCGCGACGAGTTGCTCGGCGACTGGCTGGAGCGCGGTCCCGCGCCGCAGCGCGCAACGTTTCGGCTGCGATCGGCATCGGGCGCGATAACGGAGAGCGAGTTCGAATACGTGGAGCCCTCTCAGATGCGGCCGCGTCGGAATCCCGGTCGGATGCGCACCATCGACACGCTGCGGAACGGCGTACTGCGTATCACCATGCGCTCATCACTGGGCATCGGACCTGACTTGCGTCCCACAATCGCACCACTTCCGGAGAATGTGCTGCAGGCTCCCGCCATCATTATCGATGCGCGCGGTGCAACGGACGACGGCGCACTGGGATGGCTGGCCGGCTCGCCGCTCGATGCGAATGCAGAGGCGTTCGCTCGCGATGAGCGCAGTGTGCTCATTGCGCCTCCCAGTGCTGCCCTGCGCACTCCCGAAGTGGATCCTGCGCGCGAATACACGCGCAGTGAACGTGTCACGCCCGCCCTCACGGGCGACTCGTTCAACGGACCGGTAGCGGTACTCGTCGATGCCACGACCAGCGGCGACGCCGAGCTGCTCGTGCTGCGCATTCTGCAGGGCGGCACGCGTCGGGTGCTTGTGGGATCACCAACCGCCGGTGCGGTCGGAGAAACGGTAGTGATCTCGCTGGCCGGTGATGTGCGCGTCAGGTTTCCCGTCTCCGACGTTCGGCACACCGACGGCCGATTCATTCAGCGACTTGGGCTCGCACCCAACATCACCGCAACTCCCACAGTGGAGAGCGTTCGCAACGGCGGGGACGTGGTGCTCGAGGCCGCGCAGCGATGGATCACGCAGCAGCTTGCGCCTCCAGCACCCGTGCGCCGTCGGTGAACGCGTCTGGCAACAACCCGCTGCCCATCGACGATGCGCTGACGCCGCTGCACGCCGCACTGCACGAACGCTCCGTCGCTGTGCTCGAAGCGCCGCCCGGTGCAGGCAAAACCACGCGTGTGCCACTCAGCCTGCTCAACGCGCCATGGTTG
>JBGTFN010000356.1:0-4538 GCA_041747275.1 Gemmatimonadaceae bacterium
GGCGCTGAACCGGGCGTCCGCGGCCCGCCGGTGCAGGAACTGCCGGTGGGCCGTCCTGTCCTTCCTGCGGCATACCGCGCGAGCGGACACGCAGCGGCGGGCGACGTCTTCGTGCACCTGTTCGAGTGGCCATGGGCGGCCATCGCCTCGGAATGCGAGCAGGTGCTCGGACCGGCCGGTTGGCGAGCGGTGCAGGTGTCTCCGCCACAGGAACATGTGGTGGTGGCGGGACGCCCGTGGTGGGAGCGCTATCAGCCCGTCAGTCACTCCATCGCACAGAGCCGCTCCGGCACGGGGGCGGAGTTCGCGGACATGGTCACGCGCTGTCGTACCGCAGGTGTCGACATCTACGTGGATGCGGTGATCAATCACATGACGGCTGGCAGTGGCACTGGCACAGCAGGTTCCGTTTACACCAAATACGCATATCCGCCGCTTTTTTCCGCCACGGATTTTCATCCCTCGTGCGGCGTGTCCGATTACCGCAGCGCGAGCAATGTGCAGGATTGCGAGTTGCTCGGACTCGCTGACCTGCGAACGCGTGACACCTCGGTGCAGCGAAAGCTTGCCGACTATCTGTTGTCGCTCGCGCGGCTGGGTGTGGCGGGTTTTCGCATCGATGCGGCCAAGCACATGCAGCCCGTTGAGCTCGACGCGATACTCGCACGGGTACATGCAACGCTGGCTCGAGAATCGCGCGCTGGTCCGTATTGGTTTGCTGAAGTCATCGACCCCGGGAACGAGGGTGTGCGTGCCTCGGACTACTATGGGCTCGGTTTTGCGTCCGGTGGCTCAATGGACATCACGGAGTTCCGCTTTCGCGGTGTCGGCGAGCGATTCCTGTCGGTGAACGGGACGAGACCAGCGGAGTTGGCGCAGTTCTCGCCTGCGGCCTGGCAGCTCATGCCGTCGGACAAGGCAGTGGTGTTCCTGGAGAATCACGATACGCAACGCGGTGGCGGCATTTCCTATCGCGACGGTGCGCTGTTCACGCTCGCGAACGTGTGGCTGCTCGCCCAGCCGTATGGATACCCCAAGGTGCTGTCGGGTTACGGATTCGATCGCGCAACATCGGCGGGTCGCGATGCGGGACCGCCCGCGGGTGCAACCGTGACGTGTGCAAGCCGACCGGCGAGTGCCCGTATCGGCGAGTGGACGTGCGAACACCGCGACGAGACGATCGCCGCCATGGTGAGGTTTCGCCGCGCGGTCGCAGGCCAACCGATCGAACGCGCCTGGGACAACGGCACCAGTGCTTTGGCCTTCTCGCGCGGTGCGATGGGCTTTGTGGCCATCAACGCGGGCAGTGCGGCGCTGTCCGCGACCGTACCGAGTTCGCTTGCCGCAGGTTCCTATTGCGACGTGTTGTCGGGAGGCTCGCGACCCAGTGCGTGTGTTGGACGCGAAATTGTGGTCTCGGACGGAGGCGGCATCTCAGTTCAGCTTGAACCATTCACCGCCATCGCCCTGATCAAGGGAGAGCAACCGTGACCGTGCGCTTGTCACTCTCTCGCATCGCTCGACGGGCCACCCGGTGCGTGCTGGGAATTGCGATGACTGCAAGTGCCGTGCATTCGCAGATGGCCCGTGAAGCGCATCATGTGTCTTCGCCGGACGGCCGCAACAGGGTTTCTGTGGTAGTCGACAGCGGACATGTGCGCTGGTCACTCGATCGCGATCGTCTGGCCATCGTCTTGCCATCTCTGCTGGGGCTGGAGTTTCGGGATGCACCTGCACTTCGTGACGGGCTGCGCATCGAGTCCAGTGCGCGCGATTCCGCCAACGAGAGGATCACCCTGCCTTGGGGCGAAGTACGCACGGTGGTGAATCGCTACAATGAACTGCGGGTGCTGCTCCGCGAGTCGGCGGCGCCACAGCGGACGTTCGCAATCGTGGTGCGCGCATTCGACGACGGCATCGGCTTTCGCTACGAGCTCCCCGAACAGCCGACGCTGGGTACCTTCGCACTGCTCGGTGAACTGACGGAGTTCTCGCTGGCCGACGATGCCAAGGCATGGTGGATTCCAGCCACGGTGGAGAATCCCGATCGGCAGGAGATGCTGTACTCCAGTGGCCCGGTAAGCCGCATGGACACAGTGCACACGCCGCTCACGATGCGGCTGGCCTCCGGCACGTATGCCGTGCTGCACGAAGCACACCTCGAGGATTGGGCCGGCATGTACGTGATCGGCGGCAACGGCTCACGCACGTTGCGCACCACGCTCGCGCGATGGAGCGACGGTGATGCGGTGAAGGGGCGCACGCCCATGTCATCGCCGTGGCGCACACTGCAAATTGCCGACCGCGTGGAAGATCTCGCCCCCTCGGTGCTGGGCCTCAAACTGAATCCACCGTCGCGCATCGCCGACACACGATGGATTCGTCCGATGAAGTACAACGGCATCTGGTGGGGCATGCATGTCAACACCATGACCTGGGAGCAGGGTCCGCTGCACGGAGCGACAACGGCGAACACGCGGCGATATATGGACTTTGCCGCGGCGAACGGGCTCGGTGGCACGCTGGTGGAGGGTTGGAATGTGGGCTGGGATGGAGACTGGACGACAAACGGGGACAAGTTTTCGTTCACGCAGTCATATCCGGATTACGACTTGCCCGCTGTCGCGGCCTACGCCCGGGACAAGGGCGTATCACTCATTGTGCACAACGAAACGAGCACGTTCGTGGAGAATTACGAACGCCAGCTGGACTCGGCCTTTGCGCTCTACGAGCGACTTGGCGTGCGCGCCATCAAGACCGGATACGTTGGTGATACGACCAGTCCCGGCGGACACGCGCACCAGTCGCAGTACATGGTGCGGCACCATCGCCGCGTCATCGAGACGGCCGCGAAGCACGGCATCGCCGTCAACATGCACGAGCCGGTCAAGGATGCCGGCGAGCGGCGGACGTGGCCCAACATGCTCACGCGGGAGGGCGCACGCGGCATGGAGTTCAACGCCTGGGGCAATGAGGGCGGCAATCCGCCCGAACACGAGACGATTCTGTTCTTTACCCGCCTGCTTGCAGGACCGATGGACTTCACGCCGGGCATTTTCAACCTGCTGATCACACGGAGCGGAACCGGCGTGCCGCGACGCCTGCAGGACGCGCGTCCGCGCACCACGCTGGCCAAGCAGCTCGCGCTGTACGTCGTGCTGTATTCGCCGATGCAGATGGCCGCCGACCTGCCAGAGAACTACGAGGGGCAGCCAGCGTTTCAGTTCATTCGTGATGTCGCCGTGGACTGGGATACGACACGAGTGCTGGCGGGGGAGATCGGAGACTACGTGGCGGTCGCGCGACGCGCGCGCAGTAGCGGCGAGTGGTTCATCGGTGCCATCACCGATGAGACGGAAGCCACGCTCACCGTGCCGCTCAACTTTCTGCCCGCGGGATCGCGATGGATTGCCGAGATCTACGCCGACGGCCCGGATGCGCATTGGGCGCACAACCCGTTACCAGTGGCGATCACGTCGCGCGAGGTCACTTCGTCGACCACGCTGGAAATCAATCTCGCCCCCGGTGGCGGTCAGGCGATACGACTTCGCCCGCTCTCCACAAACTGACGGCGCATGTCAGCGTCGTCGCTGCTCGAGCTGCGTGCGCCGGTGACCGGCATCCTCGTGCCGCTCGACACGGTGCCGGATGCGGTCTTCGCCGGTCGCATGACCGGTGATGGCATCGCGATCGAACCGTTGAGCGCCGAGTTCGTCGCGCCCTGCGATGCGCGGGTGCTGCATGTGCATCGCGCGGGACATGCGATCACACTTGTAGCGGGAAACGTGGAACTGCTCCTGCACGTCGGCCTTGATACCGTGCAGTTGGCGGGGGAAGGCTTCACGCCGCTGGTGCGCGCGGGTGACCTGGTGCGTGTCGGCACGCCGCTGCTGCGCATCGAGGCCGACGAAGTGTCGCGGCGCGCACGAAGCCTTGTCACGCCACTGCTGGTGACCAACATGGAAGTCGTCGCGCGCCTGGAGCCGCGTACCGGAGCAGTGGTGGCAGGCCGCGATGTTGTGCTGCGCATCGAGATCGCGTCGAAGAATGAGTTGCCCCCGCAACCCCACGCTCCTCCGTCGTTGGCGAACACCTCGCCCTCCAGCGCGCGCGCGACATTTCGAATCATTGCGGAGAGCGGGCTGCATGCGCGTCCCGCTTCGACACTCGCCGCCGCCGCGCGCCTGCACACGGCCGAGCTGCGGCTCGAGAAGGACGGACGAATCGCAAACCTCCGGAGCGTCGTATCGCTGCTCTCGCTCGAGGTGGACCACGGCGACGTGGTCACGCTCGCCGCAGAGGGTCACGACGCAGCCGACGCGCTCCGTGCCATGACACTCGTCTTGCTCGCTGGACTCGCCATCGAGTTTGCCGAGGTCGAGAACAGCACACCACGCCTGGCGCTGCAAGAATCGCGACGGGAACCGCTGGGGGAATCGCTACCGGAACCGCTACCGGAACCGCTAGGGGAATCGCTTCGGGAACCGCTACCGCCACCGCTACCGCCACCGGTCGCCGGCTCGGCACTGCGCGGGGTG